>DATHVC010000286.1:0-3257 GCA_035461565.1 Actinomycetota bacterium | reverse complement strand
ACCGCAGGAGCGGATTGAGCATGGTGAAGGGATCCTGGAACAGCAACGAGATGTCCCCGCCCCGCAGCCGCCGCAGCTCTCGTTCGGGCAGATCCATGAGCTCGCGGCCCCGGTAGCGGACGCTGCCGGACGCCGACACGTCCTCGGGGAGCAGCCGCAGGACGGCGCGGGCGGTGAGCGACTTGCCCGAGCCCGACTCGCCGACGATGCCGACGGTCTCGCCGGGCTCCACGACCAGGTTCGTCCCGGTCGTGATCGTTCGCTCGCCTTTGGGTCCGCTGGCGATCCGGAGCCGGTCGATCTCGAGCAGCGGCTCGGCATCCACGCTCATCGCGACGCCATCCGCTGGTAGATCCAGTCGCCGATGATGTTGATGCCGCCGGCCGTGACCACGATCGCGGCGCCCGGCAGGATCGCCGCCATCGGGTTCGTGAGCAGGAGCGTCCGGTTCTCGAACAACATCCGCCCCCAGTCCGCCTGGCCCGGCGACACCCCCAGGCCCAGGAACGACAGGCCTGCCAGGCTCACCAGCGCGAACGCGAAGTCGAGAACGACGTACGCCGCGACGATCGGCAGGATGTTCGGCAGGATGTGGAGGAACATGATCCGCCACCGCGAGATGCCGAGCGTCCTCGCGGCCTCGATGTACGGCAGCGGTCGCTGCTCGAGCACGGCGCTTCGCACAATCCGCGTGTCGGGCGCCGTGAACAGGACCACGAGGACCACCACGGCGGTCCAGAACCCACCACCCGCGACGCCGACGATCACGATCGCGATCAGCGGTCCGGGCAGCGCGAACATGAAGTCGACCCACCGCATGACGATCGAGTCGATGACCCCGCCGAGATACCCCGACAACAGGCCGAGGACCGTGGCGATCGCGAACGCCCCCACCGCCACGATGGTCGGGCCGAGAAGGGCGGTTCGGGCCCCGACGATCGTGCGGGAGAACACGTCGCGCCCGAGAAGGTCCGTCCCCGCGAGATGTTCGCCCCCCGGTGGGGTCGCGCCGAGGAGCAGGTTCTGGACGTTCGGCGGATAGGGCGCGATCTGGCGGCCGAAAAGGGCGCAGACCACGGCCAGGAACACGAACGCTCCGGCGATCCACACCGTCACCGGTACGCGGCGTGGCGTGGGGCCGGCCGTCGTGACGATCGCCTCGGGGACCGACGCGGCGGGGACGCCCTCCTCGAGTCTCACGCCTCGACCCTCCCGAAGCGGATCCGCGGGTCGATCAGCGTGTACAGGATGTCAATCAGGACGTGCAGGACCACGACGAAGACCGCCAGGATCAGGACGATGCCCTGGATCACGGGGATGTCGCGTTGCGTGACCGCGCTCACGAGCAGCGAGCCCAGCCCCGGCAGGCCGAAGGTGACCTCCACCAGGACCGCCCCGGTCAGCAGGCCGACGACGATCAGACCCGCCGCCGTCACCACCGGGACCAGCGCGTTGCGCAGGACGTAGGACCCCACGACCCGGCGCCGGCGGAGGCCTCGGGCGCGGGCGAACGCTACGTAGTCCTTCTGGAGCTCCTCGATCATCGATGCTCGGGTGATCTTGATGATCAGCCCCATCACCGAGATCCCGAGGGCGAACGCCGGCAGGGTGAGGTGCAGCCCCCGGTCCAGGAACCCGTCGCCGGGCCCGAACGTGGGGAACCAGCCGAGCGCGACCCCGAACACGTACAGCAGGAAGATCCCGGTCGCGAACGCCGGGGCGCTCACGCCGATCACGCCGAGCGTCACGATGCCCCGGTCCACCTCCGACCCCTGCTTGACGGCCGCCACGATCCCGAGCGGGATGCCGATCCCGAGCGCCACCACGCTGCCGTAGAGGCCGAGGTAGACCGTCACGGGCAGGCGCTGGGCGATCATCGTCGTGACGAGCTGGCTCCCCTGGATGGAACGTCCCAGGTCGCCGGTCGCGACCGCTTTCAGCCAGATCAGGTACTGGACCAGGAACGGGTCGTCCAGGTGGTAACGCTCGCGGATCGTGGCCAGCACCTCCGGGGTGGCCTGGCGCGACCCGACGAGCGCCCTGGCGGGGTCGCCGGGCGCGAGGTTGATCAGCGCGAAGACGCCGAGCGAGATCAGCAGGATGAGCGGGACCGCCACCAGCAGGCGACGCAGGACGTACGCCCAGATGCTCCCACCGCTCACCCGTCACCCTCGAGATACCGCTCGAACCAGGCCACCGTCCGCCGCTCCGCGTCGGCAGCGTGTCCGCGTTCGCGGAAGCCGTGACCCTCGCGAGGGTAGACCACGAGCTCGGTGGGCGTGCCGTTCAGCACGAGGGCCTGGTAGAGCTCCTCGGCCTGGCCCAGCGGCGTGCACTGGTCCTCCGATCCATGCAGGATGAGCGTGGGGGTCTTCGCTCCGGCGGCGTGGGTGATCGGCGATCGCTCCATGAACAGCCGCAACGCCTCGGGGTCGCGGTGGTCGCCGCCACAGATGAACTCCGAGAACGCGTGGTTGCAGGTGAGATGTGTGCTCAGGTGGTCCACGATGCCCGAGACCATCACGCCGGCCGCGAACCGGTCCGTCGTGCAGACCGCCCAGCCGGTGAGGTAGCCGCCGTAACTCGCGCCGGTCACCCCGACCCGGTCGGTGATCGCCAAGCCGGTGGAGACGCAGTGGTCCACGCCGAGGAGGATGTCCTGGAACTCGGCTCCGGCCGGATCCCCGACGTTCAGCCTCGTGTACTCCTGTCCGCGCCCGGTGCTGCCCCGGTAGTTCGGCAGGAACACGCCGAACCCGGCGGCGGCGAGCGGCCAGGCGAACCCGGGGTCGAACGAGTGTTTCCAGGCCCAGGTCGGACCGCCGTGGATCACCACGACCGTCGGGAACGGTGGTTCGCCCTCGGGGACGAGGAACAGCCCGCGGATGGGCAGGCCTCCAGCGCCCGCCCACTCGAGCTCGCGGACCTCGGGGTAGAAGCGGAGGTCCGCCCGCACGTCGTCGTTCAGCGAGGTCAGGGCGCTCCACGAGGCAGCGGGGCCATCCTCGCGCACGACGACCTCGGGCGGCGTGGCGAGGGCCTCGCGGATGGCGGCGAAGCCGCCGCCGGACCTGGGTTCGAGCCGTGCGTGGAAGCTGTTCGGACCGACGACGGCGGCGTCCACCGCGCTCCACCTCACCTCGCCGTCCGTTCCGACCACGCCGAACCGAGAACCGAACTCGCGCCACCCCGCGAACCACAACGTTTCGTCGTCGAGCCAGCCGATCGCGGTGACGTCGCTCAGCCCGGCGTCGAAG
>DATHVC010000285.1:0-9417 GCA_035461565.1 Actinomycetota bacterium | reverse complement strand
CCCTTGACCTCGCCGCCGATCTGGACGTTCCGAGCGCGGATGTTCCCGTCCAGGCGGCTCTCCGCCGGGAGCGAGACGTCCCCCTTCGCCTCGAGGTTGCCCGTGACCTGGCCACCAAGCGTGATGTCGGTCGCCTCGATGTTGGCCTCGACCCGGCCTCCCGGGGAGAGCGAGACCTCCTTGGCGGCGGTGATCTTGCCCTCGACGTCTCCGTCCACGCGGAGCGACCCGGCCGCCGCCACGGTGCCTTCGATCCTGGTCCCGCGGCTCACCACGGACAGATCCGAGCCGTCCTGCGAGCGATCCATCCGTCCCTCCCGCCCTCGGCGCCGTTCCTCACGTTCGTTCGCCGCCCGCGCCGGCTCCCCTTGGTCGGTCGCGGCCGGCGTGCGGTCGGGCGGTTCGGCCGGAGGTTCCTCGGGTTCCTGACCGTGATCCCGGTGTCGGCGCAGCCGATCCATGGGGGGCTCCTTCCGGGTACCGCAGCAGTGTAGTCAGGTGGCTCCGGGCTCGCGCTCACGCGACGCAACCCCACGGACCCGCTCGCATGATCCCGCGCCGGTGCCTCTTTCGAAAGACGGTCGACATTTCGTTCGGGCCGCGTGATCGCCCTCCGCAACCGGCTGATCCACGGCCACTCGTCGGTCTCCAACGAGGTGGTGTGGGGGATCATCGAACGCCACCTCTCGCCCCTGCGCAGCGAGGTCGAGGCGCTCCTCGAAGAGCGGTAGGAGCGGCGGCCACACCACGCCTCGCCAACATGGGGGTTGCGCGAGGGGCGCCCCGTGTGAGAGACAGGAAGTCCGGAGAGAGCCGAGGGCTGGCCCCCCACAGCCCCAGGATCGTCGCGGGCGCCTGCCCTCCTGGGAAAGGAGGTGCTCGTGCGGCACCGTATCCTCTTGCCGCTGGCGGCGATCGTCCTGATCCTCGCCGGCGCGATCCCGTCGCTCGCCCAGGGCGACACCAAGGTGGCATCCGGCAGCCCGACCGCGCCGTTCTCGCAGAACAAGCAGAACGAGCCGTGGCTGGCGATCGACCCGTCGAACCCGTCGGTGCTCGCGGCCGGCGCGAACGACAACATCGACCTGGAGGCGTGCGCCGCCGGCGACCCGTCGACCTGTCCCTTCACGCCGGGCGTCGGCGTCTCGGGCGTGTCGTTCTCGTTCAACGGCGGCACGTCGTGGATCCAGCCGACCTACACGGGCTATTCCGCCCGGGGCTGCCTCGGGCCCGACCCGTGCGTGCCGGACGAGGACGGCCCGATCGGCACCTTGCCTTGGTACTTCGAGAACGGGCTGGTCTCCAACGGTGACCCGTCGCTCGTGTTCGGGCCGCGCCCGGACGAGAGCGGCGAGTTCTCGTGGGCCAACGGCTCGCGCCTGTACTACGCGAACCTGGTCACGAACTTCCCCGGGTCGGCGGTCGACACGAACTTCAAGGGGTTCGTGGCGCTCGGCGTCTCGCGGACCGACGACGTGGTCGCGGCGGCCGCGGACGACAAAGACGCGTGGATGGATCCGGTGATCATCTCGCGCCAGAGCAGCACCACGTTCTCCGACAAGGAGGCGATCTGGGCCGACAACGCCGAGTCGAGCGCGTTCTTCGGCAACGTGTACGTCTGCAACGTGGCCTTCCGAAGCGCCGGACTGGGCGGCGCGCCCGAGCCCGTGATGGTGGCCCGGTCGACCGACGGCGGCGACACGTGGACCCAGCGACAGATCAGCCAGTCCGCGAACACAGTGTCGGCCGGGCGCGCCGGCGGGCGCCAGGGCTGCGTCGTGCGGTCCGACAGCGCGGGAACCGTCTACGTCGTGTGGCGCGGCTCGTTCAAGGGCGAGGACGTCGTCTGGATGGCGCGCTCGTTCAACGGCGGCGTCCGGTTCGATCGGCCGCGCGCGATCGCCGAGACCGGCACGGTCGGCGAGTTCGACCCGGTGCAGCGCCGGCTCACCTTCGACGGCGTGGCCGGTGCCCGCACGAACGAGGGCCCGACGTTCGACATCGCGAACGGGGCGCCCACGGGCGAAGGCGCGCCCGACATCCTGCTCGTGGGCTGGGCCGACGGCCGCAACGGGCTCAACAACGAGCGGGCCATGGTCCGCTTCTCCGACGACGGCGGCGCGACGTGGAGCCAGGACTTCGACGCCACCGAAGCCGGCGACCGGCCCGACTTCCCGTGGATCGCCATCTCACCCGACGGCGAGGACGTCTACATCACGTACATGGGGTTCCTCGACCCGTGGCGCGCGACGACGGCGGACTCGCGCCTGATGCAGGGCGTCGTCCGGCACGCCGACTTCTCCGATCTCGCCTCGTGGACCACGCTGCACCGCGGGGAGATCGGCGACGCCCGCGGCTCGAGCGCCAACGGGCTCGGGAGCGAGTTCCTCGGCGACTACGACTACGTGATGGCGACGAACGACTTCGCCGCGGCCGTGTGGAACGACGTCCGCGACGCGGCGGTGTGCCCCGCCATCAACGCGTTTCGGCAGTCGCTCGTGGACGGGGCGCCGCTCCCTGCTCCCGACGTGCAGGGCGAGTGCGACCCGACGTTCGGCAACTCCGACACGTTCGGCGCTGCGTTCGCCGACCCGACGCCATAGCGCCGGGAACGAGGCGGTGACAGGGGGCGGGCTTCGGCCCGCCCCCTCGGCGCGACCGCGCTCAGGCCGGCGTGATCCCGTAATCCTCCAAGAAGTCCAGCACCGACGCGATATCGGTCCGCTGCGTCATGTCGTTCGCGCGGCAGATCGCGTCGCCCCAGCTCGTCACCGAGACGATGATGAGCGTGTCCTCCCAGAGCTGCGGGCCGCCCGAGTCGCCGAAACACGTCCCGCCGCCCCCGGTGGCGTTCGGGTTGCTCTGCAGGTGGAGGTTGTTCCGCGTGAGCGACGCGTACGGCGACTCCGAGAATCGCCGGAGCAGGTCGAACACGAGGACCGGCGGCGGCCAGCTCTCGTGGCCGCCGTAGCCGGCCGCGACGAACGTGGCGCCCTTGATCTCGTGGCTGCGCTTCAGCTCGGTGAGGAAGCCCTCCTCGGCCAGGACCGGGTACTCGTCGAGGTTCACGGCCTCCTCGAGGACCACGACGCCGACGTCGTTGGCGAGAGTGTTGGGGTTGTAGGCGGGATGGGTGTCCGGATCGCCGGGAAGGCCGGTCGGGTTCTCGCGGAAGTCCGCCGGCACCTCGATCTGGAAGTACGCGAACGCGGACACCATGCCATCGGTGCAGTGCGCGGCCGTCAGCACCACGGTCGACGACACGAGCGTGCCGCTGCAGCGATGCGAATAGCCCTCGTCGTCGTAGAACGCGAGGAGGCCGACGAACGGGTACTGGTTCTCCGTGTCGACCTCTCCGTACATGATCGCGGCGGCCGACCCGGGAACGAGGACGAGCAGGGCCGACGCCATCAGGACCGTGAACAACCGCTTCATGGGAACCTCCCCGTGGACGTGGCGACGCGCCTGATGAGCCTATCCGGGCCTTCGGGGTTCGCGCCACCTCGCCCATCGCGGGACCGGCCCGGGCGCCGAGACGGCCGGGGCCCTCAGCGGTCCTTGGGGACCGCCAGCACGTAGTCGCCGTCGTCCGGATCCCACTCGAGCGTGATCACGCCCTGGGTCGCCGCGGCTTTAGCGAACTGGAGGAAGCTGCCGTAGCCGAATGTCTTCTCGCTGAAGCCGGGCTGGATCTTGCGAACCTTGTTCTTGAGTCCCGACAGGTTCACGGTTCCGCCCCGCTTCTCCTGCTCGGCGACCACGGTGCGGAGCAGGTCGAAGGCCTTGGTCTCGCCGCCGTGCTCCGGTAGGGAGACCTCGGGATCGCCCCGCGCCGAGCCTTCGGCGAGCTCGATCACGTTCCGGTCGGCCAGGTGACGGATCAGCTCGCCGAACGCCCGGAATCCGTATTCGGCCTCGCTGAACGTGGGGTCCTTGCGCAGCAGCGCCCGCTTGGCGGTCGAGGCGAGCACGGCGCCGCTCGACGACCGCTGGAGACCGGCGACCGTCTGGGCGACCCGGGCGGCGAGCTCGTCCAGGTCGCGTGGAGCCTCCTCGGCGGGGACCTCGACCTCCTCGGGCGGCGGCTCGGCGGCCGGAGCCTTCCGCGGTTGCCGGCCGGTCTTCGCTCCTCGCGGTCGCCGACGGGCGCCCGTCGGGATGTCCACGCCCTCGAGCGTGTCGTAGAACAGGAACTCGTCACACGCCGGCGGAAGCAGGTTCGACGTCGAGTCCTTGATCCCCACCCCGATCACCCGCTTGTTCAGCTCGCGGAGCTTGTGGACGAGCGGCGTGAGGTCGCTGTCTCCGGTGCAGATCACGAACGTCGTGATGTAGTCGCGCTCGAAGGCCATCTCGAGCGCGTCGACGGCCATCTTGATGTCGCCGGCGTTCTTGCGCGAGGCCCCCATTCGCTGCGGGATCTCGACCAGCTCGACCTGCCACCGGGTGAGCATGCGCCGGTCCTCGTCGAAGGCCGACCAGTCCGCGTACGCCTTGCGGGCGATCACGCGTCCCCGTTCGGCGAGCGCGTCGAGCACGGGCTTGAGGTCGAAGGTCAGGCCGCCCAGCGCGTCGCGCGCCCCGATGGCCAGGTTCTCGTAGTCGAGGAACAGCGCGATCCGTTCTTCGTCGCTTTCCATGAGCGCCACCCTAGTCCCCCGGGTGATGCGGCGGCAGCGGACTGTCCTCCCGCCTCGCGAAGGTGTACGGTCGTTGCCCGGTCCTCCCTCTTCGAAAGGGGCACGTCGTGGCCAACAAGGACAAGGGCGGCTCGAAGAGCTCGAAGACCGCCGCGAGCAAGTCGCTGAAGGAGAAGCGCCAGGCCAAGAAGGACAAGGCGGCCAAGAAGAACGCCTCCCCCCTGTCGACCGGCCGGTAGCGGTTCCCTCGCAGTCCGCCGGACGGGCCGGCAGGTCTCAGAGAGACCAGGGCCCGGGGAACCGGGCCGCGCAGATGCGGTAGCCGAGCGACTCGTCGCCTACCGGGAGCCCCGCGTACCACATCCTGAGGGACCCGTCCCGCAACCGCGCCACGCAGGGCGTGTGGACGCCCGAGCCGTCCGGACCGTCGGCGGCGGGCTCGAGCACCGTCCCGCGCCGGTCCCACGAGATGCCGTCGGGCGAGGTGGCCAGCGCGATGCGGCGTTCCCCGTCCTTCGCGCTCGCGAAGAACAGGTGGAGCCGCCTCGAGATCTCGATGGCGCAGGGGTGCGAGACGGCGACCTCGCCGGCCTCGGGCTCCAGCACCACGCCGATCCGATCCCACGACGCTCCCGACTGGGAGACGGCCGCCATGATCGTCGATCGCGCGTCGCCGTCCTCGCGACAGCCGGCGTAGAAGAGCCACCAGCGCTCCCCGGTGATGAGGAGGCAGGGGTCGTTGGCGCCCGCGACGTCTTCGGGACCGCGTTGCATGATCGTCCCCTGCGGTTCCCAGAGCCGGCCGGCGCGCGACGTCGCCATGTGCAGGCGGGTGACCTCCCCGTCGAACCCGCCGTACACCATCAGGTAGCCGCCGGGGGTCCTCACGACGCACGGGGACTCGACGCCGTACGAGTCGGAGTCGCCCGCGAAGGCCGCGTCGATGGCCGTCCCCTGTCGCTCCCACGCCCCGCCGGGAGGTCGTTCGGCGGTCAGGATCCGCGTCGTGGTGCCGTCGCTGCCCGCGTACCACATGCGCCAGGCCCCGTCGGTCTCCTCCAGCACCCACGGTCGCCACGCGCGGAGGCGATCGGCCTCGCCCGGCTCGTCCGGGAACGGAACCTCGCCTTCACGGATCCACTCCACGGCACCCTCCTCGGCTACGAGACGGCGCCGGCGGTCGCGAGCTCGCGCGCGAGCTTGCGGCTGGCGATCACCTCATCCACCACGCCGTAGTCGACGGCCTCGGGCGCCGTGAGGATGAAGTCGCGGTCGGTGTCCCTGGTCACTCGTTCGAGCGGCTGGCCGGTGTGTTCGGCGATGAGCTGCTCGAGCAGCCGGCGGTACCGGGTCATCTCTCTCGCCTGGATCTCGATGTCCACGGCCTGGCCCTCGGCGCCGCCGTGCGGCTGGTGGAGCAGGACCCGCGAGTGCGGCAGGGCGAACCGTTTGCCCTTCGTGCCGGCGAGCAGCAGCACCGCCGCGGCCGATGCCGCCTGCCCCATCACGGTGGTGGACACGTCGCACCGGACGTACTGCATCGTGTCGTAGATCGCGAACAGCGCAGTGATGTCCCCGCCCGGCGAGTTGATGTACAGGTTGACGTCTTTGTCGGGATCCTCGGACTCCAGGTGCAGGAGCTGCGCCATGATGAGGTTCGCGACGGTGTCGTCGATCGGCGTCCCGAGGAAGACGATCCGCTCGTTGAGCAGCCGCGAGTAGATGTCGAACGAACGCTCGCCGCGACTGGTCTGCTCGACGACCACGGGGACGAGGTAGCCGCGCGTGTTCGACGTGGTTCCGCCGTTCAGGGACCGGATCCTGGCCACGCGACCTTCCCTTCCATCCGCTCCGGATTCGTGGAGGCGATGGCGGGTGGACCGGAGGCCACGGGTCGGTCGCGACGCGCGAATCGCAGGCTGACACCTGCTGCATCGAGTGTACCCGGCCCCGGTCGACCCCGAGCCGAGTGGCTCGCTCCAGGGTCGGCTGGGAGGCTTGACATCGAACGTGTGTTCGGGTATGGTGGTGGTCTCCTCCCCCGTGACCTGAATCGAGGTCCGGGTGGTGTTCGATCCCTCTGATGACGAGCTGATCCGGCGTGCCGACGCCTTGCACGTTTCGGCGTGCCGGGCCCAACGCAAGCTGCTCGCGACGATCGCCGAGGTGGACCGCCGCGAGGCCTGGATCGACTCGGGAGCTCGCGACGCGGCGCACTGGGTGGCGATCCAGTTCCAGATCTCCTTCTGGAAGGCGCTGCGATGGCTGGCGGCCGCACAGGCGCTCGAGTCGCTCCCCTGGATCGCCGAGTCGTTCGAGCGGGGCGAACTCTCCATCGACCAGGTGGTCGAGCTCACCCGGTTCGCCACGCCCGACACCGAGGCCCGGCTGATCCGCTGGGCCCGGGGCGTCTCGTCCGGCGCCATCCGCGCACGAGCCGAGCTCGAGCGCCGGCGCGAGGCCGAAGAGGTCCGAGCCGTGGAGAGCGCTCGCGGCGTCCACTGGGGTTACTACCAGGAGGGGACCCGGTTCGGGCTCAGCGCGGACCTACCCGCCGCCTACGGGCCGGGGATCGTACGGCGCATCGAGCGCGAGATGGCCCGGGTGCCGGTCCTGCCGGGCGAGGACGGCCCGTTCGACGTCGGCGCCCACCGGGCGGACGCGTTCGTGTCCGTGTTCGCGGCCGCCGGAGCGGAGGGGGAGGCGGCCGGCGAGCCCCTCATGGTCGTCCACGTCCCCGCCGAGACGCTCGCGGGCGGGAACCCCAACGCCATGGTGGAGAACGGACCGGTCATCCCGGCCGAGACCGCTCGGCGGCTGGCGTGCAACGCGCGGATCCAGGTCGTGCTCGAGGATCAGATGGCCCAGCCGGTGCACTTCGGCCGCCTCTCGCGGGAGCCGTCCGCCGCCATGATGCGCCAGCTCCGTTATCGCGACCGCGAGTGCCGGTTCCCCGGCTGCGGCGCGCGCCGGTTCACCCACGCCCACCACATCGAGTGGTGGTCGTCGGGCGGCCGGACCGACCTCGAGAACCTGCTGCTGGTCTGCTCCTTCCACCACCGCCTGGTGCACGAGCACGGCTGGAAGGTGGCACGAGACCCGGACGGGTCGGTCACCTGGTTCGGCCCTGGCGGTGTCCGCCGTCGAGCCGGCCCGGCCGTGGCAGCCTGAGTCCTCCCATGCTCCGCCGTGCGGTGGTCCGTGCGGCGCCCTGCGGAGCCCGCCGCTCGCCTCACACCCGCCGGGTCGTTCGGCGGGTACCGTGGCGCAGACGCCGATCCATCGTCGGAGGGATGGCTCTGCCGGTGAGGCAACCGGATCCACGCACGGCCGAGACCGCGGACCCGGCTGCCGCCGCGGTGCGCGGGCGGTTCGAGGCCGTGGTGTTCGACTGGGAGGGGACGGCGATCCCCGACCGCTCGGCGGACGCCGGGCCGGTCCGCACGCTCGTCGAGGACCTATCCGCCGAGGGCCTCGACCTCTTCGTCGTGGCCGGGACCGACGTCCGCGGCGTCGATGGGCAGCTCGGGGCGCGGCCGGCCGGACCGGGCGAGCTCCACCTGCTGCTGAACCACGGGTCCGAGGTGTTCCGGGTGGACCGGCGGGGACCCCACCTGCTCGAGCGCAGGACGGCGACGGAGGACGAGAACCGCGCGCTCGACCTCGCCGCGAGCCGGGCCGTCGAGAGCCTGGTCGAACACGGGCTGCTCGCCCGCCTCGTCCCCCACGGGTTGAACCGGCGGCGGATCGCGCTCCGGCCCGATCCCGAGGGGGCGAAGCCGGTGGCGCCGGTCGCCGAACCGCTCGAGACGATCGAACGGCACCTGGCGAGCGTGGGGATCGCCGGCCTCCCGGACGTGGTCGCGATCGCCGAGGACGCAGCGCGGGGGGTCGGCGCGGAACTGCGGATCCGGGCCGATCTCTCCCACGTCGAGATCGGCCTCACCGACCGGTCGGACTCGGCCAGATGGGTCGTCTCGGCGCTGGCGAGACTCGGTGTCCCGCCCGAGCGGGTCCTGATGGCCGGTGACGAGTTCGGCGCGGTCGGAGGCGTGCCCGGAGACGACGCGCTGATGCTGGTCCCCGAGGCCGAGGGCGCCGTGGTCGTCTCCGTCGGCGACGAGCCCGGCGGGGTCCCCGAGGGGGTTGCTGCGCTCGGAGGCGGCCCCCCGGCGTTCCTGGCGCTGCTCGAGGACCAGCTCGCTCGGCGCTTGCGGGGCGACCTCCCCGAGCCGCTCTTGGACCCCACGTGGACGGTTTCGGTGGACGGGATCGACCCCCGGCTCGAACGCGTGCACGAGAGCCTCCTCACGCTGGCCGACGGCCGGGTGGGCACCAGCGGCTCCCCGCTCGTGCTTCACCCGGCGGCCACGCCCCGGGTCGTCGCGAGCGGGATCTACGAACCCCCCGACTCCGACGGCGGCCTCCTGTCCTGTCCGGCGTGGGCGCAGCTCTCGTTGTGGGTGGACGAGGAAGAGGACGAACACGGCCGCGTGCTCGACCTGCGTTCGGGGTTGCTGTACGAGGACGCCCGGACCCAGGAGGTGGCGGTTCGGTCCGTCCGCTTCGCGAGCCTGGCCCGGCCCGGGCTCGGGGTCCTTCGGGCGCAGTCGAGCCCGGCGCAGGTCCCGGCCGCGCCGGCGCCCTCGCTCCCACCGGGGCTGGCGGGCGAGCAGGGCCGGCTCGACGGCATCCCGTGGGCGCGGCTGGAGGCGGCGGAGGGGGGCGTCGCCACCGCCGTGACGGACCAGGAGCGACACGCGGAGGGATGGGACGT
>DATHVC010000284.1:0-3102 GCA_035461565.1 Actinomycetota bacterium | reverse complement strand
CCACGCGGGTCGGTTGGTCTGACCTGCCGTATTTCGGCCATCGTCGCACCGAGATCGGCGGGGTCGACGTGTTCGTCTCGCGCACCGGGTACACCGGCGACCTCGGCTACGAGGTCTGGGTGCCGGTGGACGCCGCGGTCGAGGTGTGGGACGCGCTGTGGGAGGCGGGCACGCCGCACGGGATCCGCGCGGCCGGCATCCGGGCGCTCGACGTGGCGCGCGTGGAAGCGGGCCTCATCCTGATCGAAGCCGACTATACGAGCGCTCGTCACGCCATCAGCGCCGAGCAGCAATATTCGCCGTTCGAGATCGGGCTGGGGCGGCTGGTGGACTTCGGCAAACCGGACTTCGTGGGCCGGCACGCGCTCGAGCTCGAGCAGCGCCGCGGCGGTCCGAAGCGCCGCCTGGCCGGGCTCGAGCTCGACTGGACGGACATCGAGGCGCTCTACGCGCGCCACGACCTGCCGCCGATGGTGTCGGCGCTCGTGCACCGCGACCCCGTGCCCGTCTACCGCTCCGGCGTCCAGGTGGGGCGCGCCACGAGCCTCGCCTGGGGGCCCACGATCAAGAAGATGGTCGCGTTCGGCTCTCTGCCGGCATCGCTGACCGACCCCGGCACCACCCTGTCGGTGGAGTGGTCCGTCGAGGGGGAACGCGGCACCGCCGCCGCGACCGTGGTCCCGCTCCCGTTCCTCGACCTCGAGCGGAAACGTTCGTGACGGGATCTCCATCGGGGTCTCGGCTTCCTTCGGGATAATCGAGGGACCGTGGCCCGTCGCTCCCGGATCCTCCTCGTGGCGCTCGCGCTCGCCCTGGGCGTGGCGGCGCTCGCCATCTCGTCCACCGGGAGCGTGGTCGCCGCCGTCCTGACCGCGACCGTCGGACTGGCGCTCCTGTTGGTCGCCCTGCGAAACGGCCCGCCGTCGGTTCCGCACGACCCATCGCGCCGCCGGTTGCTCGGGGCCGCGCTCGGGGGCCTCGGACTGGTGTTCGTGGCGGGCGGCTCGGCGCTCGGTGCGGCGATCCGGCGGATGTCCCGGCCGGATCCTCGGCCGACGCTCGAGGCCATGGCGCGCGACCTCGGCGCCGAATACCTCGAGCTCGTCTCCCGCGCCTATCACCCCGAGCGCATGGGCGATGTCCAGCTGCTCGTGACGCCGTATTCGAGCTCGAACTACCCGCAGGAGTCCACGTCGCTCGTCCCGAACGATCCCCGGTCGAGCCATGCGGTCGTATGGATGTACGCCGAACGGCTGCCGATCGTGGTCTGGTCGCCGGGTCTGGTGCCGCCGCAGGACCACGACGACCGCGTCACGCTGGCCGACCTCGCGCCCACCACCGCGAGCCTGATGGGGTTCGACGGGTTCCGGGCCGTGGACGGCACGGCGCTCCCCGGGATCGCTCCGGACACGCCGCCGAAGGTGATCGTCACCCTCGTCATCGACGGCGGCGGGTGGAACGTGCTCACGCGCTGGCACGGCGCGTGGCCGAACCTCCGGCGCCTGATGAGCGAAGGCGCCACCTACCGCAACGCCATCTGCGGCTCCTTCCCCGCGGTGACGGCATCCACCCACGCCACCATCGGAACCGGCGCCTTCCCCAGGACGCACGGCATCACCGGGCACAACGTCCGCCGTGACGGGCGTCCGGTGAAGGCGTGGTCCGAACCGGGAGCGGTGGATCCGTCGTTCCTGCTCGAGCCCACGCTGGCCGATCGATGGACCGAGGCGACCGACGACCGCGCCTGGGTCGGCGAGATCGGTTATCAGGTGTGGCACCTCGGGATGCTCGGGCGGGGCGGACGCCCGATGGGCCAGGTCCCCGTCGGGGTCTACTGGGACGAGCTCGGCGGGGGTGGATGGAAGGAACACCATCCTGAGCTGTACCGGCTGCCGAAGAGCGTGCCCGGCCTGGACCGACTCGCCGAGCTCAGCGCGGGCTACGACCCACCGGAGCCCTCCCCCTACGATCCGACCGGCCGAAAGGCGGCGTGCTGCTTCCCGCCGATCGTTCGTTACCAGGCGGAGCTGATCGAGGCGACGTTCGACTCGGAGCCGATCGGCGAGGACGAGGTCACGGACCTGCTGTACATCAACTACAAGCAACCGGACTACTCGGGCCACATCTACAACATGGAGGACCCGCGACAGGCGGAGGTCCTTGCGTCCGTGGACGCGGAGATCGGCCGGCTGGCGGATCGGCTCGCCGAACGGTTCGGCCCGGGCGGCGCCGTGCTCATCGTCACGGCCGATCACGGCCAGTGCCCCCAGATCGACGCGCACGGCGGCGTCCGGATCGATCCCATCCAGCTCGAGGAGGACCTTCGCCGCGAGTTCGGCACGAGCGTGTTCGGCCTGATCCAGAACGTGGCGCCGTCGGAGGTCTACCTGAACCCCCGGGCCCTCTGGGACGCCGGCCTCACCGCCGAACACGTGGCGGCGTTCCTAGCCGACTACCGGTACGGGGAGAACATCGGGCCGTACGTGCGGCCGGCGGCCGTCCGCGGCGACCGGCTCGACGCGAGGTCGTTCGCGGCGGTGTTGCCCACGAGCTTCATCGCCGAGCTCACCGGCCGAGACCTCTCCGCCTACGGCGAGACGGCGTACCCGGAGGCCGACCCGGACGGGTCCCGACTGTTTGACATCGGCGCCCCGTTCGGCTCCCGCACCCGGTCACACGGGTCGTGATAGGTTCGCCGGCATGATTCCCCACAGGCTGTCCGACACCATGGGTCGCCTCGTCGAGAGCGAGCGGGCGTTGATGCGGTTCTTCACCGACTCGCCGGCGACCACGCTCAGCCACGACGATCCCGAAACCTGCGACTTCCTGGCCGGCAACCCACAGGAGATGGCGCTCCCCGAGTTCGTCGAGGCCATCCAGCGGTGGGCCGCGCCCCAGGATCCGCATTGGTTCGCCTACAAGTTCAACGAGCCGTACGCGCAGGAGGCCGCCGCGGCCGGGCTGCGCGAGCGGCGAGGCGTCCCGTTCGAGTCCGACGACGTCTTCCTGACCAACGGCGCGTTCACCGGGCTCACGTTGTGCCTGCGCCTGGTGGCGGACCCCGGCGACGAGGTCGTGTTCTGCTCGCCGCCGTGGTTCTTC
>DATHVC010000283.1:0-5302 GCA_035461565.1 Actinomycetota bacterium | reverse complement strand
GGAGAGCGCCGCGCGCTGGTCCGGCCCAAGCGACGACAGCGTGGCGTACGGGGAGAGCTTCGCTCGATGCAGGACGTCGTCGGTGTACCCGCGGCCGAGCCCGGCCACGGTTCGCTGGTCGCGCAGGATCGTGTGGACCCGCCGCGCGTCGTCGCTTTCGATCACGAACCGGTCGAACTCCTCGGAGTCCGGCTCGGGCCCGAGCTTGGCGAGCGGTCCGTCGTCGCCGTCCGCGAGCACCCACCATCCAGCCTTCCGCTCCCGCCCGAACTCCTTGACCAGCACGGACGGGCGGTCGCCGAACCGCAGCCGGACCACGGACCCCCGCGGCTTCGTGGACTTCGGCTGGGCCTCGAGGTCCACCCGGCCGCCCTGGGACAGGTGGACCAGGATGCGCGGGCCTTCCAGCTCGAACACGAGGTACTTCCCCCGGCGGCCGACCCGCTCGACCGTTCGCCCCACGAGCTCGGTCGCACGCGGGGTCACCGTCTTCAACGACGAGAACTGGAGGACGTCCGCCGCCTCGAACGCCGAGCCGCCGACCGCCTCGGTCAGCCGTTCCGCGAGGGCCTGCATCTCGGGGAGCTCGGGCACGGCGTCAGGCCTCCATCGAGAACATCCGCGCGATGGGCCGGAGCACCGACCGCTCGGTGCGGATCGCGCTCACGCCCGGGCGATCTCGACGGCGGCGCGGCGGACGATGTCGATACATTCGTCCACGCGGTCGCGATGCGTTCGGTGAGACAGGATGCATGCCCGGAGCGTGAACCGGCCGTGGATGACGGTGCTCGACAGGAAGACGCGTTTGGAATCGTTGATCGCCTCGAGCAGCCGGCGGTTCGCGTCGTCGTCGCCGTCTCGCAGCCGGAACGGAACGACCGTCAGCTCGGGACGCCACGGCAGCTCGAGCTCGAGCACGTCCGACAATCCCGCGTACAGGTGCTCGGCCAGATCGAGCTTCTCGTCGAGGGCCTCCCGGAAGGCCGCCACGCCGTGGAGCTTCAGGGGGAACCAGACGCGGAGTCCACGGAAGTCGCGCGAGAGCTCCGCCGAATATTCGGCGAAGTTCGGGATCTGCGCGTCGCCGGCGAGATCCTGCAGGTACGCGCTCGTGCCGATGTGGTGGGCGTCGCGGAGCAGCCGCCCGTTCCGGACGACGAGCGCCCCGGTGCCGTAGGGCAGGAACAGGCCCTTGTGCGGGTCCAGCGTGATCGAGTCGGCCCGTTCGATGCCGCGGAACCGGTCGCGCCCGCGTTCGGTCAACTGGAAGAACCCGCCGTACGCGGCGTCCACGTGCAGCCACAGTCCCTCGGCGCCGCTCACGTCCGCGATCGCGTCCAGCGGGTCGATCGCGCCGGTGTTCGTCGTCCCGGCCGAGGCCACCACCGCGAACGGCCGCATCCCGGCGGCGCGGTCCTCCCCCACGACTCGGCGCAGCTCGTCCACGTCCATCCGCAGCCGGCCGTCCGCGGCGACCGAGCGGACGTTCCCGACCGGGAAGCCGGCCAGCATCGCCGCCTTGGTGACCGACGCGTGCACGTGTTCGCTCACGTAGAGCGTCCCGTCGAGAAAGTCCTCCGAAAGCCCGTGGTGCCGGGCGGCGACGATCGCCGAGAAGTTCGCCATCGACCCGCCGGAAGTCAGGACACCCCGGGACTGCGGCGGGTAGGCGAACAGGTCGCAGAGCCACCGGACGACGTTGTTCTCGACCTGGGCCGCCACGGGCGCTTCGCCCCACAGGTTCACGAACTTGTCGATCGTGTTGGACAGGAAGTCGGCGAGCGCCGACGCGTACAGACCCCCGCCCGGGATGTACGCGAGGAACCCGGGGCCCGCGTTGTCCGAGGCGTAGTTCGCCGCGGTCTCGACCAGCTCGAGCAGCGGCCCGAACTCGCCGCCCTCCTCGGGCGGCGACGCCCGGTAGGCCTCGGCGACCTCCACGCCCCCTTCGAACCCGTGGGCCGGGGCGTCCGCGCGGCGGCCGAGGTAGTCGATCGTATAGGCGATCGCGGCCTCGCCCATCTCGCGCATCTGCTCCGGGGACGGCTCGAGCGGATAGCCCATGGTGGGCCAGCCTAACCCGCGGCTATCCGGGGAGCCGCGCCGTGACCGACTCGACCAGGCGTTTCGAGACCGCCGCGATCTCATCGACGGCCTCGTTGAACGCGTCCTCGTGGCGCCGCGAAGGCGCCCGGAAGCCGCTCACCTTCCGCACGTACTGGAGGGCCGCCTCCCGGATCTCCTGCTCGGTGGCCGGCACCTCGCCGTCCCGCAACCGTTTGATGCTTCGGCACATGGCCCGATGCTACCGGGCGCGGGCTCGTGCGAAGATCGACGCTCCGGCGCGAGGGGACGACATGACCGCCCAGGCCGAGACCGAGAAGCAGAGGAAGCGCCAGCACGAGGACCGAGAGGACCGCTCCAGCGCGATCCCGAAGAAGGCGTACAACAAGGAGCTCCGCCGACTCCAGGAAGAGCTCGTGAAGATGGAGGACTGGGTGGCCGCCACCGGCGCCCGGATCGTCGTCTTGTTCGAGGGCCGGGACGCCGCCGGCAAAGGCGGGACGATCAAACGGATCACCCAGCACATGAACCCGCGGATCACGCGGATCGTCGCCTTGCCCAAACCCACCGACCGCCAACGGACGCAGTGGTACTTCCAGCGCTACATCGACGAGCTCCCCGCGGCCGGCGAGATCGTGCTGTTCGACCGGAGCTGGTACAACCGCGCCGGCATCGAGAAGGTCCTGGGGTTCTGCACGCCGGAGGAGCACGTCCGGTTCCTGCGCCAGGTACCGATCGTCGAGCGACTCCTCGTCGAGGACGGCATCCGGCTCATCAAGTACTGGTTCTCGGTCTCCGACGAGGAGCAGGAGCGCCGCTTCCGGGCTCGGATCGACGACCCGATCCGCCGTTGGAAGCTCTCGGAGACCGATCTGTTCTCTCGGTCGCGCTACGTCGACTACTCCCGCGCTCGGGACGAGATGTTCGTGCACACCGACATCCCCGAGGCCCCCTGGTACGTCGTCGAAGCCGACGACAAGCCGCGGGCCCGCCTCAACTGCATCGCCCACCTCCTGACGCTCGTCCCGTACCAGCCGATCGACCACCCTCGGATCGAGATCCCCGAGCGCCAGGCCGACGAGGGGTACCAGCGCCCGCCGCGCGAGGCGTTCCACGCCGTGCCCGACCACGCCGCCTCGCTGATCGAGTAACCCGCCGCGTCCTTGCGGCCGACGCCGTCCCTCCGTATGCTGCCCGAACGCATGTTCGACGCCCTCGAACGCCTGAACCCCCAGCAGCGGGCGGCCGTGGAACACCTCGACGGGCCGCTCCTGGTCGTCGCCGGGGCCGGCGCCGGCCAGACGTGGACGCTCGCGTGCCGGGTCGCCCGGTTGGTGGATCGCGGGGTCGCCCCCGAACGCATCCTGCTGCTGACGTTCACGCGCCGGGCCGCGCGCGAGATGCTCTCGCGTGCCGGGACGTTGACCGGCGCGCAGGGCCTCGGGCGCGTGTGGGGCGGGACGTTCCACGCCACCGCCAACCGGCTCCTTCGGAGTCACGGCGGGGCGCTGGGCCTGTCCCCCGGCTTCACGGTGCTCGACCGCGCCGACACGGCCGACCTGATGGACCTGATCCGGAGCGAGCTCGCCCTGGGTGAAGGCGAACGACGGTTCCCCCGCAAGGAGACGCTGGCCGACATGTACTCGCGGGTCGTGAACGCGCAGGCAAAGCTGGCCGACGTCCTCGAGCGCGAGTACCCGTGGTGCGCCGACGAGATCGAGGGCATCCGCGCGATCTTCGAGCGCTACACGGACCGCAAACGCGGCCAGCAGGCACTCGACTACGACGACCTCCTCCTGTATTGGCACGCGCTGGCCCGTCACCCGACCGCCGGGCCGGCCGTCGCCGACGGGTTCGACCACGTCCTGGTGGACGAGTATCAGGACACGAACCCGCTCCAGGCCGACCTCCTCGCGGCGCTCAAACCCGACGGGGCCGGCCTGATGGTCGTGGGCGACGACGCGCAGGCCATCTACGCCTTTCGTTCGGCCACGGTTCGCAACATCCTCGAGTTCCCGGAGCGGTTCCCCGGCACGACGGTCCTCAAGCTCGAGCGCAACTACCGCTCGACGCGGCCGATCCTCGACGCGACCAATGCCGTCATCGCGCTCTCGCCCCAGCGCCACGAGAAGACGATGTGGACCGAACGCCGCGACGGGGAGCGCCCCGAGCTGGTCACGTGCGTGGACGAACGGGACCAGGCCGTGACGATCACCGATGCGATCCTGCGCCACCGCGAGCTCGGAACGCCGCTTCGGGAACAGGCGGTGTTGTTCCGGGCCGGCCACCACAGCGCGCTCCTCGAGCTCGAGCTCACCCGGCGCAACGTCCCCTTCCTGAAATACGGGGGGCTGAAGTTCCTCGAGGCCGCACACGTGAAGGACACGCTCGCCGTGTTGCGGATCGCCGACAACCCGCGCGACGAGGTCTCCTGGTTCCGGGTCCTCCAGCTCCTGGACCACGTGGGCCCGGCCGGCGCCCGGCGCATCATGCTGGCCGTCGGCGTCACCGCGCCGGGCGATCCGATGGTGCGGTTCCTCGAACAGGCCGTGGCGGTCCCGGCTCCGGCCCGGCGTGAGCTCGACGAGCTCCGGGCGGCCTTCCGCGACCTCGCCGACGCCCCGCCGCCGTCGGTCCAGGTCGAACGGGTCCGCCGGTTCCTCGAGCCGCTGATCCGGCGCCGGTACGATCAGCCGGAGCCGAGGTTGCGCGACCTCGAGCAGCTCGAGCAGCTCGCCGACGGGTTCGAGACCCGCGAACGATTCGTCACCGACCTCACGCTGGACCCGCCGACCTCCACCTCGGACCTGGCCGGACCGCCGCACCTCGACGAGGACTACGTGGTCCTCTCGACGATCCATTCGGCAAAAGGCGGCGAGTGGGACGTGGTGCACGTCATCCATGCCGCCGACGGCATGATCCCCTCCGATCTGGCGACCGGTGACCCGGACGAGATCGAGGAGGAGCGCCGGCTGTTCTACGTCGCGCTCACCCGGGCTCGCGACACGCTCCGAGTGACGTTCCCGCTCCGCTACCACCGGTCGAACCGCGGGCTGGAGGGCCGTCACTGGTACGCGCAGCTCACACGGTTCCTGCCGCCCGAGGTCCGCGGGCACTTCGCGCCTGTGTCGCGCACGCCCGAGAGCGCGGCGCTGCTCGACCCGGCCCCGGCCGCGGCGGGCTCGGCCGCGGGGGTGGACGCTCTGCTGGCCGGGCTCTGGTCCGAGCGGTAGTCAGC
>DATHVC010000282.1:0-7594 GCA_035461565.1 Actinomycetota bacterium | reverse complement strand
CGACGAGCGCGGCCACCCCCGTAGGGTCTTCGCGCGCCAGCCGGTTCAGGGCCCAGGCGGCCACGACGGGTTTGCGGAGCCCCTTCACGAGCTTGGCCTTCTCCGCGTCGCCGGCCCCCTTCAGCTCGGCCGCGAGCGCGTCCCGCCCGGCGACGAACGCGTCGGGCGGCCCCGAGTACAGCTCGTCGATCCGTCGCTCGAGATCCGAGATGCGGCCCTCCCGTGCCCGGTTCCGGGCCATCATCATGCCGTACCGAGGGCGTCCTGCTCAGCTCGACGGGAACGGTCGTTCGTACCAGGCGACGTCCCAGTACCGGTCGAACTTGCGGCCCTGCTCGGTGAACGTGCCCACCAGGCGGAATCCGCACCGCTCGTGCAGACGCACCGAACCCGGGTTCGGCAGCGTGATCCCGGCGCACGCCCGGTGGACGTCCTCGGTCTCCAGCTCGGTCAGCAGGGACCGGTACAGCGCCAGGCCGATGCCCCGGCCAGTATGGCCTGGCGCCACGTAGAGCGTGGTCTCCACCGTCGGCTCGTACGCCGCCTTCGGCCGGTGCGGCGAGCTCGATGCGTAACCAAGGAGCCCGCCGTCTCCGCGGGCCACGAGCAGCCGGTACCGGCCGCGTTCGGCGAACGTCGAGAACCACTCTCGCCGCCACGCCAGCGTCTTCGGCTTCACGTCGAAGGTCGCCGGGGATCGCTCGACGTAGTGGTCGTAGATCCGGCTGATGGCACCGAGGTCCGCCGCCGTGGCGGGCGTGACCACGATCGTCGACGAGCTCATCCGCCCACTCTGACGGGCCGACGCCCGCCGATGGTTACGCCCGCGTAACGACGCCCGCGGCCGAGACGTTCGGCCGATCCGGCCCCCGGGCGAACCGAGGGCCGGACGGACCTCACCACGTTCGCTCAGGCGGATGCCGCCGCGAGGGCGTCCACCATCCCGTGGCCGAAGAACGACGTCCGGCCACCGTTGCCGTAACAGCGTTCGCGCTCGTCGCCCGGACCGAGCGGCTCCCAGTTCGGCGGGCAATCCAGATGCTGTGCCGTTCGCTCGACCGCAGCCGCCACGGCGCCCTGAGACCAGGTCGGGTGCCTCTGCACGACGAGCGCCGCGACTCCCGCCGCGTGCGGCGAGGACATCGAGGTCCCGTTCAGGTAAACGTACCCGGCTCCCTCGTCCGTCGCCGTGATGCCGGGGAACACAGCGTTCAAGGGATCGAATCCGTTCCAGATATCGGATCCGATCGGCACCGCGCCGAGCACTGCGTCCTGCACGGTGCCGGTGGCCCGGAAGTAGTCGCCGCCGGGCGCCGTCACATCCACCCGCGACATCCCGACGCTGGAGTAGTCGGCGATCCACAGTTCGTAGCCGGGATACCCGATGGGCCCGGTGGCCGAGACCGTCAACACGCCCGGGAGCTCGGCCGGTGCCACGACGCAGTTGTTTCGCACGAACCGGATCTCGGCCGTGTCCGGCGGCCAGTCCGGGCTAACGTCGTCGATCAGCGGGTGCTGGAGGTCGGCCTGCTCGTTCCCAGCCGAGGCCACGATCAGCACGCCTCGTTGCTGAGCGTATTTCGCCGCCCGCTGGATCTCCCGGAGGATCGTCCGCTGCTCGGCTTCGCTCTTGCAGTAGTAGAGATACGGATCCGCGAACAGGCTCAGGTTGACGACGTCGAGACCCTGGTCGCCCGCGTACCGCAGCGCGGCCGCGACGGAGTCCGCGAAGCAGAACCCGACCACGGTGCAGGCCTTCAGCGCGACGATGGTCGCCTCGGGCGCCACCCCGGCGATGCCGATCCCGTTCACGGGAGCGGCGATCGTGGACGCGACGTGCGTCCCGTGCCCGCTGAGGTCCTGCACGGCCGCCTTGTTCGAGCAGTCGCCGTTGGCGATCTCTGAGGGATCGGCCGTGGGTGTGTCGTCGAAGATGAACGAACAGGACCGGTCCAGGTCCAGGTTGGGCGCGACGTCGGGGTGCGTGAGGTCGACGCCGGTGTCGATCACGCCGACCGTGACGCCGGCGCCGGTGGCCACGGCGTAGCTCGCGTCCGACGCGTTGATCAGGTCCATGTCCCACTGGCACGGCCCGAACGGCTCGGCGTTCGGTACCCCGAAGACCCCGCCGTACAGGTCCTCGCAGAGGTCGATCAGGTCGTCCGCCGGGATCGCCGCGCGGCTCGCCGGTGTGCCAACCACCAGCGAGGTCACGACGAGGGCGGCGACGAGCGCTGCGGTGCGCACGCGCATCGATTCCCCCTCTCTCCTCGGGAATCCCACCATCCTAGGAACCGTGACCCGGCTCGCGCCAGGCCCGATCGTAGGACCATGGGCCTACGTCGCCGCGGCCCGCCGACGAGGGGAACATCGACCCCGATGGCGCCCGGACTTCCCGCGGCCGGACGTGGTGGCGTTCGATCCAGCGGTATGGGACGAACGCGAGATCGCCTCGTGGGCTGGGGCCAATCCCTTCGGCCGATACCGCTGGGGCCCTC
Organism: Actinomycetota bacterium; assembly: GCA_035461565.1. Taxonomy (GTDB): domain Bacteria; phylum Actinomycetota; class UBA4738; order UBA4738; family HRBIN12; genus CALGFI01. Next base: position 5,096 of record DATHVC010000282.1, on the reverse strand, counting down.
GCCCGGATCAGGCGCCCGGCTCGCGGCCGAACGCCCGAAACGGCTCCGGCTCGTAGTCGCCGAGCGCGGGCTCCCACCCCGCGAGGGCCTTGTGGATCGCCTCGTCCTGGCCCACCAACCAGGCCAGATGCCGCAGGCCGTGTTCGACGACCTGCGTTAGGTGGACCTCCGGCGGCGGCGCCGTGGCCCGACCACGGGCCAGCTCGGCCCGGGCCACGAGCCGCTCCTCGTAGCTGTCGGGCACCGACTCGGGACGCTCGACGGCCACGAGGAACGTGAGCACGATCCGACGACGGACCACTCGCCAGGAGGTCGAGTGGACCATGACCGGCGCGAGTCCGAGCCTGGCAACCGCATCCACGATCACCTCGTGGGGATCCAGATCCGGATCCCACGACGCCATCACGGTCTCGCGACCAAGGGGCGAGACGTGCCGGATGCCATCGTCCCCCAGGTACAGCACCACCGCCTCGAGCGCCGATCGATCCACGCCCGAACCCTACCGGGGCATCTCGGCCGCAAGCTGCGCGGCCGCGCCGGCCCTCGCTCCCGTCGTGACCGGGGCGTTCGGCCCGGGACGCCGCCGCCACGTCTTGGAAGAGTGCTGGCATCCGGCTGGAGGTGAACGACATGAGCACGGTCACGACGCTCTACAAGGGCGACATGGAGTTCGAGGCGATCATGGGCGAGCATCGGCTGACGGTCGACGTCTCGGAGAGCCGCGGCGGCAAGGGGCGAGGGCCTCGGTCGACCCAGCTGTTCGTGGCATCTCTGGCGTCGTGCGTCGCGGTGTTCGTCGCGAGTTACTGCGAGCGCGGCGGGCTGGACGCGACCGGCCTCAGCGTCGACGTCAACTATGGCGAAGACGACGCCGAGCCGTCCTACCTCGTCGATCTCGAGGTGGTCATCAACCTGCCGAATGCCGAGGTGGGAGATCGTCTGGAGGCGATCCGCCGGGTGGCGGAACACTGCCCGGTCCACGAGACGGTCGAATACAACCTCGAAACGATCGCCTTCGAGGTCCGCGACAGGTCCACGCTCCGAGCCGACCGCCGTTAGCCAGAGGGCGGCAGCGAGTCATCGTTCGAGCCATCCGGCGCAGGGGATCTCATGGAAGGTCTCGAACGCCGGTCCCCGCCAAGGTCCCGGGCCGCAGATTGCACATGTCCCAAACATGTGACATGCTCGGCGCATGTCGAAGATGATCCAGGTCAGGAACGTGCCGGATCGGCTCCACCGCGAGCTCACGAGGCGAGCCAAGGCCCGTGGGCAGGCCTTGACCGACTACATCCAGGACCTCCTGGAGCGCGAGGTGGCACGACCACCGGCCTTCGAGGTATTCGATCGGATCGAAGGACGGACGCGGGTGAAGCTGGATCGCCCGGCGTCGGAGCTCATCCGGGACCAGCGGCGGCGCCGGGAGGCCTCCTGAGGATCGTCGTCCCCGACGCGTCGGCCTTGCTCGAGTACCTGCTGGGAACCGTCTCGGCGGGTCGCGTCCGAGACACGGTGCGGGTGCCCAACGTCGATCTTCACGTTCCCTCGCTCTGCGACGTCGAGATCGTCTCGGGGCTCCGAGGAGCGATGATCCGGCGGGCGCTGACCGAGGTGCGGGCCGTCGAGGCGCTCGCGGACTACCTGGACCTGCCGCTGACCAGGCACGGCCACGCTTCCCTGGTCAGGCGCGTGCTCGAGCTCAGAGCCAACTTCTCGGCGTACGACGCGACCTACATCGCGCTCGCCGAGGGTGTCTACGGGGAGCTGCTCACCGCGGACGATCGACTTGCTCGAGCGGTCGAGGCGCACACCGACGTTCCATTGGTTCGCTGAACGGCGGCGCCGGCACCTGACGCGTGGAGCATCCTGATCGGTCGACCCTCTGGAACTGTGGACCCCTCTGGAGCTGTGGAGGTGACCGGACAGTATTCGAACTCCCTCGGGAAGGTTCTTCAGGAACTCCTCCGCTCTCCGCGAACAAGCCCGCGCGAGCTCCCGGCCACCAGGGACAGAAGCCCCCGAGTCACGGCACTTGGCAAGGTGCACCGGAGGACGGACGGCCTAGGCGGCGGTACGCTCGAACGCGGACCAAACGAGCCCGGGCGAAGTACATCGCCCACAGATGCCGGCCTCACGGCTTCTGCTTCTTCATTCTCCCCGCCCTCGATGACGGAGCGTTTGACGTCCCCGGGAGGGAGACCTCCGACATGAGCCCCTCTTCACTGCTCCGACCGCGTCGGGTGAGACCTCTCCGACGGTCTCCAAGGCCTGCTCGGCGGCCCCCCGGGCGACCTTGGCAACGCCCCGCCGACCTGGCCCACGGCCTCCACGGCCCCGGATACGACGGCCCGGGCAGCCGCTCGCCTCGCGCCGACCTCCTGTTGCCCTGAAGGCTCTCCGGACGGCATCCGTGACTCGCCGAGGGCTGTGCCGGTGACCTCGCCGGCATCCGTCAGCGTGCTCAGGACGATGTCGGTCACCGCGGTGCGGCTCGCGTTCACGACATCCCCCGCCCCCTGGACGACGGTCACGACCGTTCTCTTGGCCTTTTACGGGGCCCCGTTCGACTTGGCCATCACCTCCCGCTGACGGGAGCCTGCAACAGTTGTCACAATCGCGAGCAATCCGCCGATCGCGCTGATAGGAATGAGAGCGGGATAACGCGTCGGGATATGCGCATTGCTACAGAGTGCTCGACGCGCTCGGCCCGGGCTCGGTTTCCGTGTCGGCGCGCACCAGGCCCTCCGATCGCGACTCCCTGATCGCCAGCTCGGCCGTAACCGCGAGCCCCATGTGCACGGCCAGCGACGAGAGGGAGGACCACAGGAGGAGCGCGATGACCGCGAGCAACGGCCCGTATGCAGCGTTGCTGCTCAGCGAGAAGTACAGACCGAGGGCGAGGTTGAACAGGAACCACAATACGACCGCCGCCGCCGCTCCCGCGGCGAGCGCCGCGGGAGAGCCGATGCGCTCTCGCGGCGCCGTTCGGAACAGGAGGTAGATGCCGACAGCAGCCACCGCAACCCCCAGGGGCCACCGCATGACGGTCCAGACCGTGAGTGCAGTACCCCCCCAGCCGAGGCCTTCGGAGATCGCCCGGCCCCCGGCCAGCGCGAGCCCCCCGGCCGCTAGAAGCACCCCCGCGGACAGAGCGAGCACGAACGCGACGCCGTAGCGCCTCGCAGGGGGTCGATCCTCGGACCCGCCGGCGAGCCGGTTGGCGGATCGCTCGACCTGCGCCATCGCCAACGTGCCAGCTAACAACGCGGCCAGCAGCCCGAGGATCATCGCGGTCGTCCCGCCGCTGGCGCCCTGACGTGCCGCCTCTCGCAACAGCCGGCCGGACGGCCCAGGAGAAAGCGTTTCGGCCATTTGCTCCACGATGCCTCGGACCCGCGGCAGGTCGAACGCGCTGGCCAAGCCCACCAGCCCGATGAAGCCGGAGAGCAGCACGAACATCGACTGGTACGCAAGCGCCCGGACGTGACTCGTGCCGTCGGCCTCCCGGAACCGCTTCACGGAGGATCTCGCGAGCTCACCCCCACCCCGCCGGCGGACCGCTCGCCACGCCGCGCCGAAGCCGTGCTCTTTGCTCGTCATGTCCATTAGGCAACCTCCGATCACGAAACCCAGGCCGTTGTAGCAGGTCGGGGCAACGGATGCGGGCGGGCGGCCACTGGAGGTCACCGTCACGAACGTCGGGGGGACCAGCGCCGAGAACGTGGTCGTCCAGGTCACGGTGGGCGACGTCACTCGCGAGTTGAACCTGGACCTGGTGCCGAAGGCGACACAGAATCCGGGCCGTCGTGGCACCCGCCGACGCCGCGGCCTCGAGCGCCATGTTCACGGAGGTGAGAACCGCGACTTCACTCGGGAAGAGCGACGGTCAGCGGCGCGAACGGGAGCTACGGATCCGTCGCGACACCGGGAGCGCGTACCAGAACCACGCGTGGTGAAGACGAGACTTCCGGCGACGATCGTCGCGGTGACCGTCCCAAACAAGACGTCGAACACCATGAAGACCGAGCCAGCCATGGCGAGCGCGAGGAACAGGATACCGCCGGCGGCGAGATGATCCTGGGTGATGATCATCTCCTTCTTGTGGACGCCGTCTCATCCTCCAGTCGTCGGAAGCGGTGTCGGTGGTAAGCCGCTGGCCCTATCGCAGCGCCGATGCGACAGCCGCGCAACTCAGCGAACCCGCGTACACGGCTCGGTCGAGATCATCCGCCTCCACGAAACCGCTGTTGAAGAGCAGGATCAAGAGGAAGGCGAACATGACCTGCACGCCGGGAATGGCGATGCGCAGCTCGTTCAAGAGCTCGATCAGCTTACGATTGAGCCGCTCTTTCTCTTGCTCCTCGTCGTTCATCGGTGGGACGCTACCCGGGCGACGCGCTCGCACACCAGACCCGGAGCGCCGTGGGCCGCGTTGAGCCGCTCGGGCACGACGCGCCTGGCCATCCGGGAAGACGTGACCGTGTTTCAGCTCACCTCGGATGCCTTCTGGTGCATCTGATCGACGTTTCCGCCAGCCCGATGCGCGGATCAGGGCGCGTGGCTACGAGATGCGATGAGCTGCGACAATCGGCGTGTCGACTTGGCCCCGTCGTGCCACGACCGCCCCGAATACCGTCAGCGCGGGTCGCTGTAGAGAACCAACCTTGGGGGTCACGCCAACCTAGCGGCGGAAGGTCCACCGGCGGCGAAGCCCTCCACGGCCGCGCGAACCTCGGCTGCCGCCGAGGCCGCGAAACAGAAACACGAGGAGAAGAATCCCCACCACGCCGACCACCACCCAAAGAACCGGGTTGTCCATCTGCCGCTCCCTTCCCTCTGCTGGCGGAACTTGCCCAAGGGCGTTCTTCTTGGGCCTTCCTGGGCTAGTCGAAGATGCTCACCCCACCCGGTCCCACGAGGAGTCCAATGATGATGAGGGCGATCCCGACGAGGACCGACCCTCTGACGAGAGCCACGATGCCGGCAATCACAAGCACGGCAGCGATGATCCACAAGATGGTGTCAGTGTTGCCGCCGCCCCTCGCCGCGAGCATCCCGAGAACTGCGAGCATGTCGCCTCCCTTCATCCTTGGCAACTA
>DATHVC010000281.1:0-6206 GCA_035461565.1 Actinomycetota bacterium | reverse complement strand
GGGCGGCGTCGCAGGATTGGTCCGGGCCGGGCGGATCCGCGCGCAAGGGGCCGCCCCCGAAGCTCCTTCGGAGGTTCCCCCTCCGCCCCTGCCGCTGTAGTCGGGCGGGAACCCGGGCGCACGTCGCCCGTAGAGCGGGCGAGGGGAATCGAACCCCCGTTTCAAGCTTGGGAAGCTTGCGTTCTGCCATTGAACCACGCCCGCGCGGTTCGCTCGCCAAGGCGAGCCAAACCAGTGTAGCGAGCGCCGCCTCGCAGCGCTTGCACTGGTAGCCTCCGAGCCCCATGGCCGACGCCGACGCCGACCTGTGGCCGAAGCTGTTCACCAAACTCGCCGCGCACGATGCCCTGAGCTCGGACGAGGCGGCCGAGGCGATGCGCCGGGTCATGGCCGGCGAGGCCACCGCCGGGCAGCTGGGCGGCCTGCTCATGGCTCTGCGGACCAAAGGGGAGACGGTCGACGAGGTCGAGGGGCTGGCCCAGACGATGCTCGAGCTCGCGAACCCGGTGCGGCCGCCCTCACCGGTGGTCGATACGTGCGGGACGGGTGGCGATCGCAGCGGGACGTTCAACATCTCGACGATCGCCGCGATCGTGGCGGCGGGAGCCGGCGTCCCGGTCGCCAAACACGGCAACCGCGCCGCTTCCTCCCACTGTGGTTCGGCCGACCTGCTGGAGGCACTGGGCGTCCGGATCGACCTCGACGCGGAGGGTGTTGAGGTGTGCCTGGCGGAGGCCGGCATCGGCTTCATGTTCGCTCCCGTGTTCCACCCGGCCATGGCCCACGCCGGACCGGTGCGCCGGGAGCTCCGGGTGCCCACCGTGTTCAACTTCCTCGGGCCGCTGACGAACCCGGCGCGACCGTTCGCGCAGGTGGTGGGGGTCTCGGACCCGCGCATGTTGCCGCTGATGGCACAGGTCCTGGCTCGTCGGGGCGTCCGTGCGAGGTTGTTCCGCGGCGCCGACGGCCTGGACGAGCTCACGACGACCGGCCCGTCCATCTCTTATGAGGTGGCCGACGGTTCGGTCCGCGAATCCACGTTCGAGCCGTCCGACGTGGGGCTGGACCGGGCCCGGCCGGAGGACCTGAGGGGTGGAAACGCGGAGGAGGCGGCCGCGATCGCCCGGTCGATCCTCGCCGGCGAACCCGGGCCGCGCCGCGACGTGGTGGTGCTGAACGCCGGAGCGGCGCTCGAGGTCGCCGGGACCGCGCCCACCCTGGCCGAAGGCGCGGCGGCGGCGGCGAGATCGATCGACTCGGGGGCCGCGGCGGCCGTCCTGGAACGGTGGGTCGTCGTCTCGGCGAGCCGGTAGCATCGCGCTCGGATGATCCTGTCCGACGTGGACATCCGCAAGGCGATCGCCGCGGGGCGCATCGAGGTCGATCCCTTCGACGAGGCCTGCCTCCAGCCGTCCTCGATCGACCTCCACGTGGACGCGCAGTTCCGCGTGTTCGCGAACTCGCGGTACCCGTACATCGACGTCGCCAAGCCCATGCCGGACCTGACCGAGCTCGTCGAGGTGGCCGAAGGCGAACCATTCATCCTGCATCCGGGCGAGTTCGTCCTGGGCTCCACACGGGAACGTGTCGCCCTGCCCGACGACCTCGTGGCCCGGCTCGAGGGCAAGTCGTCGCTCGGCCGCCTCGGGCTGCTGATCCACTCGACCGCGGGCTACGTCGATCCGGGATGGGACGGCTACCTCACGCTGGAGCTGTCGAACGTCGCGAACTTGCCGATCACGATCTACCCGGGCATGAAGATCGGCCAGATCTCGTTCTTCCGGCTCTCGAGCGCCGCCGAGAAGCCGTACGGCTCTGGGGCCACCGGCAGCAAGTACCAGGGGCAGCGAGGCCCCACGGCCAGCCGGTTCTTCGAAGAGTTCCGCGAGAAGGAGTGAGGCTCAGCGGGCCGTGATCCGCGTGAGCGCTTCCTGCGCCGCGGCCGCGACGGCCGGGATGGGATCGCGGAGCAGCCCCATCAGGGCGTCTTCGGCCTCGACGGATTCGTCAGCCGGGGGCTCGGGTTCCCGATCCGCCCCCAGCTCGCTGAGCTCCTCGACGGGCTGGGCCGATCGCGGGACACCCGGTTCCCACGATTCCCGCGGCGCGGTCGACGGTCCCTCGAGCGCCTCGGTCCACGACGCGGCGTCGGACTCGAGGCCGGTCTGCTCGTGGGGCTCGGTGGTCTCGACGTCCGTCACCGCGGCTTCGTCGGCTCCCGCGACGGCGGCGTCCCTCGCGTCCATCCACGGGGTGTCGGCGCCGCCGTACGAGTCGGCGGCCGGCTCGACGTGTTGGCCGTCCGCCGAGCCTTCAACCGCGCCGACCGCCTCGGCCGGCTCCTGTTCGTCGAGCTCCTCGTCCTGATCGGCGAGGTGCTGCTGCCGCTCGGCGAAAGCGCGAAGGCTTCGGTACCAGTCTTCTTCGTACGCTTCGCGTTCGTCGCGTCCGGGTCCCAGAGACTCGGCGTCGGACGGCTCCGCCTGGGCCCCGCGCAATCCCTGCTTGTCAGCCATCATCCGTCTCGCGGCTCCGCCGCTCCGTCGTTGCATCACCCGAGCGCCGTTCGTCCGGGCGCTCCCGTTCCTCCCCTCCGAGGGGCTGCTAGTTGACCCTCCGGGCCGGCAGCCCGATGACGGTTCCCAGGGTCTGGGCCGTCGGGCCGATCCCCATCACGACGGCGGCCATCGCGGCCTGTGTGCGGTTGCTCACCCCGAGCTTGCGGAAGATGGCGGCCAGGTGCGCCTTGACCGTCTTCTCCGACAGGTACAGGGAGCGGGAGATGTCGCGGTTGCTCTTGCCCTCGGCCAGCAGGGACAAGATATCGGTCTCGCGCTGGGTGAGTGCACTCGTGGGTCGGTGGACCCCGTCGCCGAAGTCGCCGGACGGGGCCGAGTCGATCGACTCGAAGAGGTTGGCGATGACCTTCGGCGACAGGACGTTTCCGCCGCCGGACATCGCCACCTTGATGGCCTGCTCGAGGTCTTCGGGCGTGGCGTCCTTCAGCATGTAGCCGGCCGCGCCTTCCGCCAACGCCCGCCGGACGTATTGGGCGTGGTCGAACGACGTCAGCATGATCACCGGGACATCGGGCCACCGTTCCTTCATCTCGTGCAGGAGGTCCAGCCCGTCCGCGTGAGGCATGCGCACGTCTACGAGCGCGATGCTCACCTCGGTGGAGCTCATCACCTCGAGCGCCTCGGCGGCGGTCCCCGCCTCGAGGATCTCCGCCTTCGGAAAGGACTCGCGAACCACGTGGCTCATGCCACGACGAACGAGTGCGTGGTCGTCGACGATCAGGATTCTCACGGCTTCACCCCTTGTGCCGGGACGGGCAGCCTGGCGACCACCCGAGTGCCCTTGCCGGGCGACGATTGGATGTCGAGCGTGCCGTTCACCTCCGCAACGCGGCGGCGCATCATCTCCAGTCCCAAGTGGCCGGCGTGCGAGCCCGTGCCGGCCGGGACGAACCCGCGACCGCGGTCCTCCACCACCAGCTCGAGCTCGCCGGGCCTCGCATGCACCGCGACCGCCACCGTGGCCGGCGATGCGTGTTTGGCCGCGTTGGCGACGCTCTCGCGGATGACGGTGCTGGCGACATCCAGCACCGGGCGCGGGAGGGCGTGCAGGTCGCCGTCGATGGTCCAGGTGGCGGGCAGCTGCCAGCGCTCGAGGACCCCCTGGATCAGGTCCTCGAACGGCTGGGCGCTGGTTCCCGGTTTCGAGGACAGGCCGGCGAGGAGTCGTCGGATCTCCTCGAGCGCCTTGCGAAGCTCGACGGCCGCTGCGTGGAGCGCATCCACGGCCTCGGCCGGCTCGAGCTCGGTCCGCCGAGCGTGCCACTCGAGCTCTATCACCGACGCCGTCACCACCTGTGTCAACCCGTCGTGGATCGCATACGCCAGGCGCGTGCGCTCGCGCTCGATCGGGTCGTCGGGAGCGACGCCGCCGAGCTGATGCCCGCTGGGGCCGTCTTCGGCGATCGAGGACAACAGGGTGGACAGGGCCGTCACCGATCGCGTCGGGCCCCCGTCCGCGAGATGGGCGAACACGAGGTGGTCTCCTCGGGGGAACGCGATCCAGCCCGAGGCGCTGCCGTCCAGGATCCGGTCCAGCGACACCTCGGTCCCGGGGGCGGCCCACCACGCCGCGCGCCGGTGGCCGTGATCGGCTCGGACCACCCCGACCGCGTCCAGATCGAGCAGCTCCGCCAGGCGCCGACATTCGTCCACGTCCGTGGCGGGGCCCGGGAGTGTTGCCGTCGTGTCCACGGTCCTCCAGTGCGTGCATCGTCGGTCGGCACCCGCCCGACGGCCGATGCCGAAACCGTTTGGTCTAGTTCCTACTTTCGGTCGATGACCAGGACGCCTTGAACGGGCTGGAAGGGCGGCCGAACCCCGCCGTGAGATCGAGGAGCTGGGTGAGTGACCCGGGCCGCGTGCGGGCATCTGTCGGTTGCGCGCCACCGAACGAGGGTGAGGCCAAAAGGCCTATCGAGGTTCCGGACGCTCCCCCAGGGAGGCCGAGAGCAGCTGGGCGAGGTCCAGGACGCGGGCGTCGTGCCCGCGGGAGCGAGCGCCGTCGTCCAGCATGATCAGGCAATACGGGCAGGCCACCCCGATGGTGTCGGCCCCCGTGGCGGCCGCCTCGTCCATCCGCTCCTCGTTGATCCGCTGTCCGATCCGCTCCTCCATCCACATGCGTGCGCCGCCCGCTCCACAACAGAGCCCTCGCTCGGCGTGGCGAGGCATCTCGACGAGCTCGACGCCGGGCACCGCTTCCAGAGCCTCCCGTGGCTCCCGATAGACCCCGTTGTGCCGGCCCAGGTAGCAGGGGTCGTGATAGGCGACCGTGGCGCGTTCGGCGACCGCCGGATGCAGGCGCCCCTCGGCGACGAGCCGCGGCAGCAGCTGGCTGTGGTGGATGACCTCGAAGCCCCCGCCGTAGTCGGGGTATTCGTTCCGGATCGTGTTGAAGCAGTGCGGGCAGTTCGCGATCACCTTGGTGACCCCGGCCGTCCGCATCGTCTCGACGTTCCGCTCCGCCATCGTCTGGAACAGGTATTCGTGGCCCAGGCGCCGGGCGGGGTCGCCGGTGCAGAGCTCACGAGGGCCGAAGATGGCGAAGGAGACGCCGGCACGCTGCAGGAGCTCGACGACCGCCCGGGAGATCGACTTGGCCCGGTCGTCGAACGATCCGGCGCACCCCACCCAGTACAGGTATTCGGGCGCGTGGTCGCCTTCGTCGATCACCCGGACGCCGAGGCCGGCGGCCCAGTCGGCCCGTTGTGCCTGTGGCAGGCCCCATGGGTTCCCGCTGTTCTCGAGGTTCCGCAGCAACGCCCCCGCCTCGGCAGGGAACCGCGACTCGGCCATCACCAGGTTCCGCCGAAGGTCGACGATGGTATCGACGTGTTCGATGTCCACCGGGCACTCGCGCACACATGCCCCACAGGTCGTACACGCCCAGACCACCTCGTCGTCCACCACGCCGGGGACGAGCGGGGTTGGCGAGAGGTCGCCCTCCGCCCGCGCCGCCTCGACGAGCCGAGGGCCTTCGTCGAAGAGGTGATCGCGCAGGTTCATGACGAGCAGCTTGGGAGACAGGGGTTTGCCCGTGTTCCACGCCGGACAGACTGCCTGACACCGTCCGCATTCGGTACAGGCGTACAGGTCGAGGGCCTGCTTCCACGTCAGGTCCCGCAGCGTGCCGGCCCCGAGCACCACGTCGTCCGACGACGCGGCGTCGAGGTCGATGTGCAGCGGGGCCAGATAGCCCGGCGGATGGGTGCTGCCGAAGAACACGTTCAGGAACGCCGTCGCGATGTGCAGGTGTTTCGAGTAGCCGATGAACACCAGGAACCCCAGGATCAGGGCCAGGTGTGCCCACAGGGAGCTCCACATCACCGTCCGGGTCCAGCCCTCGGACAGCCCCTCCAGCAGCCGGCCGGTCACGGTCGACCCCGGCGTCCACCACCAGTCCGGGGCGAGGCCGAGCGCGATCCGAGCGCCGCGGGCCAGGAACAACGTCACCACGATCCAGAAGATCAGGCCGAGGATGCGGTAGGCCTCGAGGCGATGGCTGCCGACGAAGCGCTCGGGGCGCTGGCCCAGACGGATCGCGAGCGCGATGACGACCCCGACCAGCGCGGCCACCGCGAAGACGTCCTGGAGCAGTCCGATGGCGGCCCCCCCCCCCCCCCCCGG
>DATHVC010000280.1:0-4213 GCA_035461565.1 Actinomycetota bacterium | reverse complement strand
ATTGCTCCGACGAGTGGGGGCCTCGCCGCTCGGGCGCCGGCTGCCGCGCGAGCGGCTTCGAATGCTGAGCTCCACGGCCGAATCCGAATGGTCGCCTGACGAGTGGGTGGGAGCGAAGTTGGTGGCCGCGATCACAGTCGGCATCGTCGGACTCGCCGGTCCGATGCCGCCGGCCGCGGCGCCGCTCGCGCTCGTCGCGTGGAGAGGACCGGAGCTGGTGCTTGCTCGCCGAGCCCGACGGCGAGTGGCCCGCGCTTCCGCGGAGGTGTCGCTCTTCCTCGACCTGCTCGCCGTCGCGACCTCGGCCGGGCTGGCTCCCCAGGCCTGCGTGCGAGCGGCCACCGAACCCTTGGTGGGTCCGCTCGCCTCCGAGCTCCGGGAGGCGCTGCGGCGGACCGACCTGGGTCGCCGATGGCGTCTCGAGCTCGCCGACGTGGCAGAGCGCCTCGCCCTGCCGGACCTCCGCCGGGCGGCGACCATCCTCGCCCGGAGCGAGCGCCTGGGGTCCGCGCTCGCCGAGGAGATGTCGCGGCTGGCGACCGACGTTCGCGAGGAGCGCCGCTCGCGCACGGCCGAACGGGCGAGATCCGCCCCCGTGAAGATGTTGTTCCCCCTCGTGTTCCTGATCCTTCCCGCCTTTCTCCTCCTCACAGTGGTGCCGGTGCTGCTCAGCACGGTGCGCTCGATCGTTTGAGAGAGGAGGTGTCGAACGTGATCCGTTCCTGGTACGTACGCGCCCGCGTCGGCCTCGGCGCGGCTCGCGAACGGTTGGCCGATCAGGCCGGGCAGACCACGGCCGAATACGCGCTCGTGATCCTGGCCGCGGCGGCGGTCGCCGTGGTGCTCATCGCCTGGGCCAGGTCGTCGGGGAGGCTTCCGGCCTTCTTCGACGACATCATCGACCAGGTCTCCAACAGTGCCCGGTAGAGGGGTCCGTCGTCGCGAAGGCGCCCGATCGGAGCGCGGATCGGCGGTCGTGGAGTTCGCGTTGCTTCTCCCGATCCTGTTGATCCTCCTGCTGGCGGTGGTCCAGGTATGCGTTCTCGCCAGGGACCGGCTGCTGCTTGCTCAGGCCTCGCGCGCCGGGGCGCGCGAGGCCGCCATCGTCGACTCCGAGGAAGCGGCGAGGGAGGCCGCGATCCGCGCGGCGCCGGGGCTGGATCCCTCTCGGCTCCGGCTCTCGCTCCAGCGCGCCGGGATCCGCGGGTCGCCGGTCACGGTCTCGCTCTCGTACGACGTCCCGGTCGCCGGCGTGCTCGCGGGATGGTTGCTGCCTCCCAGCGTCACGCTCGACGCGAGCGCCACCGCACGCCAGGAGTTCGGGTGAGACCAGCTTCGCGCGACGAACGCGGCTCGGTCTCGATCGTCGTCGCTGCGATGGTCATGACGGTGGTGGTGCTCGGCCTCGCGGGGGCGGATCTGGCTCGCGTCCTCACGGCGGCGGCCGAGGCGCAGACGGCGGCCGACGCGGCGGCCCTCGCAGCCGCTCAGGAGCTGTTCCTTCCGGGTGAGCTCGAGCCGATCGACGTCGCCCGCGAGTACGCCGATCGCAACGGCGCAACCCTCGTCGACTGTAGGTGCGAGCGGGAGACGCTCGAGGCGGTGGTGACGGTCCTCGCCCCGATCGGGCCGCTCGTGCTGTTCGGGGACGACCGAGCGGTTCGGGCGACGGCCAGGGCGGTGGTGGATCTGCCGGCCTGAGGCCCCGACCATGACGGGACTCAGGTGTACCATGCCGATCCATGGCGATCCGAGCGATCCGGCCGAGGAGGAGCAAGCGGAGCCTCCTGGCGACCGTGGACTACACGCTGGCGAAGCGGGCCCTGCTGGCGCAGGTCCGGACGGGCCTGCTCGGCCGCGCCGACATCTGCGACGCGCACCCCGAGCTCCTGCGGGCCGCCAAGAACGTGGGCGAGAACTGCCGTCGCGACTGCCCGGTGTGTTCGCAGTCCAAGCTCCGCCTGCTGGCCTACGTGTACGGGGACGGACTGAAGCAGGACAACGGGCGGGTGTGGCCGCTCGACACCGGCCTGTCCATGGCCGCGGACCGCCCCGGGTCCTGGTGTTACGTGGTCGAGGTCTGTACGGAATGCCAGTGGAACCACCTGGCCGAGGCCTTCGTGGCCCGCGCCGGCTGATCCACTCCAGCTGTTCCTCTCCAGCCCCGCTCTCCGTCACGGCACCTCCACGCGTTTGCGCAGGTAGCGTGCCTGGGAACGGTAGGGACCGCTGATACGATCGAGGGCACCTTGGCGGTCGACACCGCAACCCCGAAGACCCGACGTCGCAAACACGCCCCCCGGACCCGCCGGCGCCAGCAGAAGGGGTTCAAGGCCTGGCTCCGCCGGTGGTGGTGGGTGTTCGTCGTGGTGCCCGCCGCTGGGGCGCTCCTGGTGCTGGGGATGCTTGTGTACGTCTACTCGCGGCTCGAGCTGCCGGCGACACCGCCGCCGCTCCAGACCACCTACGTATACGACCGCGACGGGCGCCAGATCGCCACGCTGCACGCCGGCGTGGACCGCACGATCATCCCGATCTCGCAGATGCCCCGGCACCTGCGCCAGGCGGTGATCTCGGCCGAAGACTCCGACTTCTACGAACACCCGGGGATCGACGTGGTCGGCATCGTTCGCGCGGCGTGGACGGACCTCGTGGCTCGCGACATCGTCCAGGGAGCCTCGACCATCACGCAGCAGGTGGTGAAGAACGTCTACGCCGGCGAATACCGGGAGGACCCCGAGACCGGACGCCAGACCTACGTGGTTCCGCCCCGGACGTTCGGGCAGAAGGTGCGCGAGGCCTTGCTGGCGATCAAGGTCGAGCAGGACTTCACGAAGGACGAGATCCTCGCCACCTACCTGAACACCGTGTACTTCGGGCACGGCGCGTACGGCGTCGAGGCGGCGGCGCAGACCTACTGGCAGAAGCCGGCCCCCGAGCTCACGATCCTCGAGTCCGCCACGCTCGCCGGGATCATCCCGAACCCCTCGATCTACGACCCCACGCTCGACGCCGACGGGGCCGAGTCGCGCCGCAACCGCGTGCTCGACCGGATGGTGGCCGAGGGGTACCTCACCTCCGCCCGGGCCGAGGAGCTCAAGGCGACGCCCCTGCGCCTGAACGCCATCGAGCATCTCGGCGTCAACTTCCCGCCCAAGCTCGGCTATTTCCTGGACCACGCCCGCCGCGCCCTCATCGGCAAGGAAGGTGAGGAGAAGGTGTTCGGCGGCGGCCTGCACGTCACCACCACCATCGACCTGTCCATGCAACGAGCCGCCCAGGCCGCGGTGGCCGCCCACCTCACCGACCCCGAAGGCCCCGATGCCGCCGTGGTGGCGGTGGACCCCAGCGACGGCGGGATCCTGGCCATGTACGGGGGGAAGAACTTCACGCGCGACAAGGTGAACCTGGCCACCGGCGCCGGCGGCACCGGCCGGCAGGCGGGTTCGGCCTTCAAGATCTTCGCGCTGCTCGCGGCGCTCGAGCACCGCTACGACCCGTTCGAGCGGTGGTCGGGCCCCAGCTCGATCGAGATCGACGATCCCCGCTGCTTCACCGGCGGCGAGCCGTGGGAGGTCGGCAACGCCAGCGACTCCACCAGCGGCACGTTCACCCTGCTGTCGGCGACGACGCTTTCGGTCAATACCGTCTACGCGCAGCTCGCCCCCGCGATCGGGCCCGATGCGATCGTGGACGTTGCCCAACGGATGGGCATCCGGAGCGACCTCCAGCCGGTGTGCTCGATCGCGCTCGGCACGCAGGAGGTCACGCCGCTCGATATGACCACGGCGTACGCCACACTGGCCTCGCGCGGCGTCCGGCACCGGGCCACGCCCCTGCTCGAGGTGGTGGACCCGAACGGGGAGACCACCCGGATCAACGGGCGGGGCCAGCAGGTGCTCGACACCAACGACGCCGACGTGGCCAACTACATGCTCGAGACGGTGATCTCGAGCGGCACCGGCACCCGGGCGGCGATCGGCCGGCCGGGTGCCGGCAAGACCGGCACGAACCAGGAGTACCGCGACGCGTGGTTCTGCGGCTACACGCCGCAGCTGGCCACGTGTGTCTGGGTGGGTCATGCGGACGCCCAGCGCTCGATGACGAACGTCGGGGGGTTCCCCGCGGTGTTCGGGGGCACGATCCCCGCGCTCATCTGGCACGACTTCATGGCCGCGGCGCTCGAGGGTGAGCCCGTGGTGGACTTCGCCGA
>DATHVC010000279.1:0-2191 GCA_035461565.1 Actinomycetota bacterium | reverse complement strand
CCGCAGGTCACGCAACACGAGCGCGCCTCCGCTACACCCTGCGGGAGCGGGCCGCCCAGTCCTGTCGGTGGCGCGTCACCGGCCGGAGCATCGGCGCAGCACGCTCTGGATTTGGGAGGAGAGGAACGATGAAGATCCTGCTGGTCGGCACCGGGGGCGTCGGCGAGGCGATCGCGGTGATCGCAAGGGACCGGCCGTGGCTGGAGCGGGTGGTGCTCGCCGGCCTCCACCTGGAGCGCGCGCTCGAGGTGGCCCAGAAGGTCGGTGGCGGAAGCCGGTTCCCGGTGGAGCGCCTCGATGCCTCGTCGAAGGGCCAGGTGCTCGCGCTGGTGCAGAAGCACGAGGTCGACCTGATCCTGAACGCGGTCGAGCCGCGCTTCAACATGCCGCTGTTCGACGCCGCGTTCGAGGCGGGCGTGCACTACCTCGACATGGCGATGTCGTTGTCCAAACGCCACCCCACCGACCCGTACCACGAGACCGGGATGAAGCTCGGCGACGAGCAGTTCGCCAAGGCCGAGGCCTGGGAGGAGAAGGGGCTGCTGGCGCTGGTCGGGATGGGCGTCGAGCCGGGGCTGACGGACGTGTTGACCGCGTACGCGGCCAAGCACCTGTTCGACGAGATCGAGGAGGTCGGCGTCCGCGACGGGGCGAACCTGGAGGTCGAGGGGTACCGCTTCGCCCCGAACTTCTCGATCTGGACCACGATCGAGGAGTGCCTGAACCCGCCGGTCATCTACGAGCGGGAGCGGGGCTGGTTCACCACCGAGCCCTTCTCCGAGCCCGAGGTGTTCGAGTTCCCCGGCGGCATCGGGCCGATCGAGTGCGTGAACGTCGAGCACGAGGAGGTGCTGCTGATCCCCCGCTGGCTCGACGTGGGCCGGGTGACCTTCAAATACGGTCTGGGCCAGGAGTTCATCGACGTCCTGAAGACCATCGAGCTGCTGGGGCTCGGCTCCACCGAGCCGGTGGACGTACACGGGCTCAGCGTGGCGCCCCGCGACCTCGTGGCGGAGTGCCTTCCGGATCCCGCCAGGATCGGCCACCTCATGACGGGGCAGACCTGCGCCGGCACGTGGCTCCGGGGCAAACGGGCCGGCCACGTGAAGGAGGCGTACCTGTACCAGGTCGCCGACAACACCGAATGCATGAAGGACTACGGAGTGCAGGCGGTGGTATGGCAGACGGCCGTCAACCCGGTCATCGCGCTCGAGCTGCTCGACACGGGGGCATGGAAGGGCCACGGCGTGCTCGGGCCGGAGGCGTTCGACCCCGACCCATTCGTGGAGAAGATGGGCACGTACGACTTCCCGCTCGGCATCCGGGAGAACACGCCGGAGCGATAGGAGCGGCCCGGCCTCAGGCGCCGCGGCGAACGAGTGCCGCCCACGCCACGGCGAGCGGCGCGAGCACCCACGTCGTGATGGACGCCACCAACAGCGCGGTGGCGCCCCCGCTCCCGAACGCGGCGACGAGATAGGAGCCGAACGGGCCGAGGGCCGTGCCCGAAGGTTCGGCGCCCAGCATCGCCAGGATCCTGGCCGCCTCGAGCGGGTTCAACAGAACGGCGGCCAGCAGGCCGCGTGGTCCCAGGTGCACGGCCGGCCCGAGCCCCGCGAGCGCCAGGTCCATGCCGAGCGCCAGCACGAACCACACGGCCACGGCCATCGCGCCCGCCTGCATCCGGCCGGCGGAGACGGCGGACAAGGCAACGCCGATGGCCAGTCCCGACGTCGAGACCGCGACCGTCGAGGCGATCAACGCGCCGAGCGGCGCGAGGTCGCCGACCTCCGCGACCCCGGCCAGCACCAGCGCGGCCAGGCCGAACCCGACCGCGATCGTGATGCCGAGAGCCGCGGCCAGGCCCAGGAACACGCCGAGGACGAGCGTGGACCGGCGGACCGGCTGGGCCGCCATCATGGCCAGCAGGCCGCGCTCCCTCGCCCCGGCCAGGCTCCCGGCTCCGAGCAGGAGGCCGATCAACGGCGGCAGCAGCACGCCGAGGTTGACGAGTCCGGCCGACGCGGGCCCCACACCGGACAGTCCGAGGTCGCGGAGCGATCGGAGGCCGAGGAGCGTCACCGCGAGGGTCACGATCGCGAAGACCACACCGGTGCCCAACACCCATCGGCTTCGGACCGCCGCCTTCAACTCCCAGCCCGAGACCGCGATCACCCCCCTCACAACGAGA
>DATHVC010000278.1:0-10872 GCA_035461565.1 Actinomycetota bacterium | reverse complement strand
CGGCGAACCGGTGGGCCTCGTCGCGGAGGTGCTGCAGCACGAACAGGGCCTCCGAGCCGCGCGGGATCAGCAGCGGGTCGGGCCGGTCGGGGAAATACACCTCCTCGAGCCGCTTGGCCAGCCCGATCGCCGGGATGTGGAGCCCGGCCTCGGCCAGGACCTTGGTGGCCACCGACAGCTGGCCCCGCCCGCCGTCCACCACGATGAGCGCCGGCGGGTACGAGAACCGCCGTCGTCGCGGGTCCGGTTCGTCCTGCTCGCGGAGGAGCCGGGCCACCCGGCGTCGCAGCATCTCCTCCATGCTGGCGAAATCGTCCTGTCCGGGGACCCCCTTGATCTCGAACCGGCGGTAGTCCTGGCGTTTGGGAAGCCCGTCTTCGAACACCACCATCGACCCGACCGTGTCGGTCGGGCCGAGGTTCGAGACGTCGTACCCCTCGATCCGCAGGGGCGCCTGCTCCAACCCGAGCACGGTCGCGAGATCGGAGAGCGCCCGCGAACGAGCCCCGAAGTCCGATGCCCGCTTCAGCTTGTGCCGCTGGAAGTGATCCCGCGCGTTCTGGACCACCGTCTCCATCAGCTTGCGTTTCGCCCCGCGCTCGGGCACCGCGAACGCCACCGGCCCCTCGCGCAGGCCCGACAGCCACATTGAAAGAAGGTCCGCGTCCGCGGGGAGCTCCGGCAGGAGGATCCGAGGAGGAACGTCCTGGCGCTCCAGGTAGAGATCGCGCAGGAAGGAGCCGACGAGCTGCGCTCGGTCGAGGTCCTCCACGCGGTCGGCCACCCACCCCTTGCGGCCGGTGACCCGGCCCCGGCGGACGAAGAAGGCCTGGATCGAGGCCTCCAGGTCGTCCTCGACCAGTCCGATCACGTCCAGGTCCTCCGGCCGCGTTAGCACCATCTCCTGGCTCTCGAGCGCTCGACGCGCCGCCACCAGCTGGTCGCGCAGCTTGGCCGCGAGCTCGTACTCCTCGCGCTCGGCGGCGGCGTGCATCTCGCGCTCGAGGCGCTGGAGGACCGGACGTTCGTTGCCCGCCAGGAACTCCGCGAGCGCGTCGACGTGGGCCCGGTATCCCTCCTCCGTCACGCCGGTGACCTCGGGGACGCAGGGTCCGGCGCACCGGCCGATGTCGTAGTACAGGCACGGGCGACGGGCTCGCGCGCGCTGGTCGAAGAACGAGTTCGAGCAGGTCCGCACGGGGAAGACCCGGGTCAGGGCGTCGAGCGTCTCGCGGATGGCGTAGGCGTGCCCGAACGGTCCGAAGTACCGGACGTTCCTCCGTTTCGCGCCTCGGAGGACCTGCGCGCGCGGCCATCGTTCGCCGATCGTCAGGGCCAGGTACGGGTAGGACTTGTCGTCTCGGTACCGGACGTTGAAGCGTGGCCGGTGCTCCTGGATCAGGTTGAACTCGAGCATCAGGGCATCCACCTCGCCCGACGCCACGATCCACTCGACCGTCTCCGCGGCGGCCATCATCGCCTCGGTCCTCGGGTGGAGGTCTCGCGACCAGTAGTTGGCGAGCCGCTTCCGGAGCGACCGCGCCTTGCCGGCGTAGACCACCCGGCCGTCACCGTCCCGGAACAGGTACGCGCCGGGAGCGTCGGGGATCGAGGACGCCTCGGGCCGCTGGACGGTCACCCGGGCATGGTAACGCGGCCGTTCGGGCGATCCGAGAGACGTTGGGAGGGAATGCGACTCGGCTCGATCAGCCGACGACCACGGTGCCGTTCATGTTCGGGTGGATGGTGCAGAGGAAGTAATACTCACCCGTCGGCAACGCCGGGATCTCGTAGTCGACCGTGGCGGGGCCGGTCACATCGTCGCCGTTGAACAGCTCCTCCGCCAGCGTGTCGTCCGTGTAGATGGCGATGTCGTGCGGGACGCCGGCGTCCCGGTTGTCGAACGTGATCGTCGTGGGCGTGTCCGCGGGCAGCTCGATGGTCGAGGTGTCGAACGCGATGTTCTGGGCCACCACCGTCAGCGCCGCCCCGCCGCCGCCGCCCGCGCCACCGGTCGCGCCCGTGGCGCCGGTGCCGCCCGTTGCGCCCGTCGCTCCGGTGGCGCCGTCCGCCTCGCCCACGACCCACACGCCGCTCATGTTGGGGTGGACGTCGCAGTGGAAGTAGTACTCGCCCTCGTCCATGGCCGGGACGTCGTACGTCCGGGAATCCACGCCGTCGAAGACCTCGCCCTGGAGGAACGCCGCGTCGGCGGAGATCTCGTCCGCGCTCGGGTAGATGGCGACGTTGTGGGGAACGCCGTCGTCTTCGTTCACGAACTCGATCTGGACCGGTTCGTTCGGGGGGACGCGGACGCACGACGTATCGAACTGGACGCCCCGCGCCGTGATCGTCACCACGCCGTTGTCGGGTTCGGTGCACTCGCGGCCGCCGTCGGCCGGCGGAACGGCGGGACCCTCCGGGCGCGGGCTCGGAGCGGCGAGCGCCAGACCTTCGAGCTCGCCGTACGCGCCGACGAGCAGGTCCTGATGGACGGCGTCGTACCAGGCCAGGTAGGCGGTCGACCCGTCGGGCGTCACCGCGACCGACGGCATCTGACCGCCGGTGGTGTTGCCGCCGGTGTCGATGGCCTCGAACTGGGCGTTGCCCGCCGACGACGCGAAACCGATCTCCCCGGCGGCGTCTGCCCACGCCGCCCAGACGGTCCCCTGATCGTCCACGGCGACCGACGTCCCCGCGCCCTCCGCGGTGGAGGAGCCTTCGTCCACGTCGGCGACCGGCGCGGTCTCGAACGACCCGGAGGCCCCGCCCGTCGCCGCCACGACCTGGCCGCCGTCGTAGTAGAGCACCACGAGGTCGTCTCCGCCCGCCGCCGACAACCCCTGGCCGCCGGTCCCGCTGACCTGCCGGGGCGTCCAGCCCCCGACGCCGTCGCTGACCGCCATCGTCACTCCCTCGCCGCCGTCCGTGTACACGACCGCGGGGTCACCATCGGCCTCGATCATCGCCGTGGCACACGTGTCACAGCCGGCCGCGTCCCCCACGCGTTCGATCTGCCAGCCGCCACCGGACCGGCCGGCCACGACCACGCCGGCGTCGGCCGACGTGGACGACAGGTAGGAGACCCACGGATCGCCGCCGACCAGGGCGATGGACGGTCCGACGGGCGGGGTGTTCGCCACGCGCTCGACGGACACCTGGGCATCGGCGTCCGGGGCCAGGGACCCGGTGGCGTAGAACACTCCGTCACCCGATCCCCACACCGCGTGGAACGTGTCCCCGTCCGCAACCATCCGCAGACCCGTGGCGTTGTTCGGCCCCAAATCGGCCACCGACTCCTCGACCGCCGGGGTGAACGGGACGTTCACGTTCGGGATCTGGGCCTGGATGGCCATGGCGCCTCGGGTCCAGATGCCGTCCGGGCTCGCCGTCGTCATCAACACGCCGGGCAGCGTGGGCGCGAGCACCGGGCGGGCCTGGGGGAACTCCCCCTCCTCCACGTCCTCCTCGAACCCGAAATACGCCGCCACCGGCACCCCCTCGTCGTTCGCCACGACCGCCGGGTGGCGGCCGGCGTCATTCAGGGGATCGGCCACGAACGGGACGAAGCGCGCGCCGGAGCCGAATCGCACCTCCGGATGGGGCTGTTCCGCGCATGCCGCGGCGACGAGCGTGAGCACGAACGCGAGCGGGATCACCTTCCGGGTCATGCGGGGCGGAATCCTAACAAGGTCGATCGCGTCCCCGGGTGCACGCGGTGTCGCTTCGCCCCCGCCTCGTCACCGCCCGCGGCCGGCCCCCACGACATCCAGGGGGAGCGCGCCGAGCACCTCGGCCAGGAACCGCCCAGTGTGCGACGTCGGGTGCGCCGCAACCTCTTCGGGCGAACCCGCCACGACGATCTCCCCCCCGGCGTCCCCACCTTCGGGCCCGAGGTCCACGATCCAGTCGGCCGTCTTGACCACGTCCAGGTTGTGCTCGATCACCAGCACCGTGTTGCCCTGCGAGACGAGCCGCTGCAGAACCGTCAGCAGCTTTCGGACGTCTTCGAAGTGCAGGCCCGTGGTGGGCTCGTCGAGCACGTACAGGGTGTTGCCGGTGGCCCGCTTCTGGAGCTCCGCCGAGAGCTTGATCCGCTGCGCCTCACCGCCCGAGAGCGTGGGGGCCGGCTGGCCGAGCTTCACGTAGCCCAGCCCGACGTCCGAGAGGGTCTGGAGGTGCCGCTTGATCACCGGGATGTTCTGGAAGAACTGGAGCGCCTCGTCCACGCTCATCTCCAGCACGTCCGCGATCGAACGGTTCTTGTATCTCACCTCGAGCGTCTCGCGGTTGTAGCGGCGGCCCTTGCACACCTCGCACGTCACGTAGACGTCGGGCAGGAAGTGCATCTCGATCTTGATCTGCCCGTCCCCGGAGCAGTTCTCACAGCGGCCGCCCCGGACGTTGAACGAGAAGCGGCCCGGCTGGTACCCGCGGACCCGGGCCTCGGGCACCTGGCTGAACAACGTCCGGACGTGGTCGAACACGCCCGTGTAGGTGGCGGGGTTCGACCTCGGGGTTCGCCCGATCGGCGACTGGTCGATGTCGATCACCTTGTCGATCCGCTCCCATCCGACGAGCCGCCGGTGTCTCCCCGGGAGCGCCCGCGACCGGTAGACCTTCTGCATCAGGGCCCGGAGCAACACGTCCTGGACCAGCGTGGACTTGCCCGAGCCGCTCACCCCCGTCACACAGACCAGCAGGCCGAGCGGTATCTCCAGGTCCACGTCTTTCAGGTTGTGCTCGCGGGCGCCGAGGAGCCTCAGCCTCGCCTCGCCGGGCGACCGCCGCCCGGTGGGCGTTGGGATGACGCGCCGTCCGGAGAGGAACGCTCCGGTCAGTGAGGCCTCGCTCTCGAGCAGGCCCTTGAGGTCGCCGGAGTACACGATCTCGCCGCCCGCCGTCCCGGCCCCCGGGCCGATGTCCACCACGTGGTCCGCCGCGTGGATGGTGGCCTCGTCGTGCTCCACCACGATCAACGTGTTGCCGAGGTCACGCAGCCGGACCAGCGTGTCGATCAGCCGCCGGTTGTCCCGCTGGTGGAGCCCGATCGAGGGCTCGTCGAGGATGTAGAGGACCCCGACCAGACCGCTGCCGATCTGCGTGGCGAGCCGGATCCGCTGCGCCTCGCCTCCGGCCAGCGTCGCCGACGCCCGCGAGAGGGTCAGGTAGTCCAGGCCCACGTCCACCAAGAACTGCAGCCGCTCGCGGATCTCCTTCAGGAGGCGTTCGGCGATCATGAGCTCCCGCTCGGAGAGCGCGACGATCTCCGAGAAGACGAGGGTGTCGCGGATCGACCGGTCGGTGAGTTGGGCGATGTTCAGCCCGCCGATCGTGACCGCCAATGTCTCGGGCTTGAGGCGAGCGCCGCCGCACGAGCGGCAGGGCACCTCGCGCATGAACTGCTCGAGCTTCTCTCGCTGGCTGTCCGAGTCCGTCTCGAGGTGCCGGCGTTCGACCGCCGGGAGGACGCCCTCGTACGTCGTCCAGTACGAGCGCGTCCGGCCGTACCGGTTTTTGTACCGGACGTGGATCTCCTCGTCCGAGCCGTGCAGCACGACGTCGCGCGCCTTCTTCGGCAGCCGTCTCCACGGCGTCTGCATGGAGAAGCCGTGCGTGGCCGCGACGGCCTCGAGCACCCGGAACCAGTATTCGAGCCGGGTTCCGGCCCAGGGCGCGATCGCGCCCTCGCCGATCGACAGGTCCGGGTCGGGGATCACCAGCTCGGGATCGACCTCGAGCCGCGTGCCCAGGCCATCACACGTGGGGCACGCGCCGTACGGCGAGTTGAAGGAGAAGTTCCGGGGCTGGAGCTCCTCGAACGACAACCCGTCGTAGGTGCAGGCCAGGGACTGGCTGAACGTCTGGACGTCTTCCCCATCGTGGGTCTGGACGGCCACCGCGGCCAACCCCTCGGTCAGTCCCAGGGCGGCCTCGATCGAGTCGGCCACCCGCCGGCGGATGTTCGGTTTGGCCACGAGCCGGTCCACGATCACCTCGATCGTGTGTTTGTAGTTCCGGGGCAGGCGGATCGGCTCGGCCAGGTCGCGAACCTCGCCGTCGATACGAGCCCGAACGAAGCCGCGCTTCGCCAGGTCCTGCAGGAGCTTCTCGTATTCGCCCTTGCGGCCTCGCACCACCGGCGCCAGGATCTGGAACTTGGTCCCCTCGGGGAGCTGCATGACCTGGTCCACGATCTGGTCGGGGGTCTGTCGGCCGATCGGACGGCCGCACTTCGGGCAGTGGGGATGGCCGATCCGGGCGTACAGAACGCGCAGGTAGTCGTAGATCTCGGTGATCGTGCCGACCGTCGAGCGCGGGTTCTTCGAGGTCGACTTCTGGTCGATCGAGATCGCCGGCGAGAGCCCCTCGATGAAGTCGACGTCGGGCTTCTCCATCTGCCCGAGGAACTGCCGGGCATAGGCCGACAACGACTCCACGTAGCGGCGCTGGCCCTCCGCGTAGATGGTGTCGAAGGCCAGCGAGCTCTTGCCGGAGCCGGACAGGCCCGTGAACACGATCAGCTTGTCGCGGGGAAGCTCGAGCGTGACGTTGCGCAGATTGTGTTCACGGGCGCCGTGGATCACGAGCGTATCGGTGCCCACGCGAGCATTCTACGGGCGCCTCCGACACTCGCCGCCCGCCGCCTCCCGCCGCGGTGGGGGCGCCTCGCTGGTCATCCATCGCCAGCGGCTAAGCTTTCCGGCATGCCCGACCGTCGCGAGCTCGAGGCGCTGCTGTCGCAGGAGCTGCACGACCGGGCCACCCGGTTGGCGTGGCGCCGCCTCGACGTCGGCTTCCTCTGGGACCTGCTGAGGACGATCCCGGAGGCACGAGCCGCGGCGGGGGACGAACGACGCAGCGAGACCGACATCATGCGTCCGCTGGCCCTGCTGAACGACCTCGTCGACGCCGATCGCGGGTCCCTGGCCGAGGCGCTGCGACCCCTCTACATCGATTACCTCGAGGAGCACGAGAGGCCGGAGGACCTCGCGGAGGATTGACCGATCCCAGACCGCTCGAGGCCTACCGCGACGAGTTCCCGGTCCTCGCCCGGAAGACGTATCTGATCAGCGCCTCGCTCGGCCCGTTGTCGACCAGGGCCAGAGCGGGGCTGGACGGCTACCTGGACGCGTGGGCGGAGAAGGGGGCGCCCGACCACGTCTGGTTCGAAGACGTCTTCCCCCGCATGAGGGCGCTGAAGCGCTCGTTCTCGGCGCTCGCCGGATGTGACCCGGACGAGATCGCGATCACCACGAACATCTCGATCGCCATCGCGACGATCGCCTCGGCCCTGGACTTCCGCGAACGCAACAAGGTGGTCCTCTCCGAGCTCGACTTCCCGACCGACGGCCACGTCTGGCTCGCCCAGCGGCGGCGCGGCGTCCAGATCGAGTGGCTCCGGTCGCCCGACGGGCTCACGATCCCGCTCGAGGAGTACGACCGCGCGATCGACGACCGGACCGCGGTGGTGATGGCCAACCGGGTCCTCTACCGCTCGAGCGCCGTCGTGGACGCCAAGGAGGTCTGCCGGCTGGCCCGCGAGCGCGGAGCGTTGTCGTTCTTGGACGACTACCACGGGATCGGGATCCTCCCGCTGGACCTGCACGATCTCGGTTGCGACCTCTACGCGGCCGGGGTGTTGAAGTGGCTCTGCGGTGGCCCCGGGTTGGCGTTCCTCTACGTGAGGCGCGAGCTCGTCGGGACCCTGGAGCCGGTCGTGACCGGATGGTTCGCCACCGCCGAGCCGTTCTCCTTCGACGCCCGCCACCTCGAGTACCACCCCACGGCCCGCCGGTTCGAACACGGCACGCCGCCGGCCCCGGTGTTTTTCCTGGCCCAGGGCGGCCTGGACGTGGTCTCCGAGGTCACTCCCGAGCGGATCCGGCCGCGGCAGGGGGAGCTCACCGACCGGGTGATCGCGCGGGCCGACGAGCTCGGGCTCGCCGTTCGCACGCCTCGGGACCGCGAGGCGCGCGGTGGCGTGGTGAACGTGCGGGTCGGCCCCCAGGCGGGCGACATCTGTCACGCGCTGCTCGATCGGGACGTCTGCACCGACTATCGCGGGGACGGGCTGCGTATCAGCCCGCACTTCTTCAACACCGAAGACGAGATCGACCGGTGCTTCGAGGAGCTGCGGGCGCTCCTCTGAGATTCAGGTCCGGTCCGCGATCACGCGGCCGGCCCGAACGACCAGCCGAAGGTCGGCGATCGCCTCCATCCGCTCCAGCGGGTCGGCGCCGAGCGCGATCACGTCGCCGGGCGCGCCGGCCTCAAGCCGATGGGCGGTCATGGCCGTCAAGACCTCCTCGGGCGTCATCCGGACCGCCTCGTGCAGCAGGAGCGCCTCGCGAACGTGGATCCCCGGGGGGATCGGTCCGTTGCCCAGATCCGTCCCGTATACGACCGCCCCGCCGGCCGCGCGGAACCGGACGAGGTTGTCGCAGGCGAACCGGAGCCCCGGCGTGACCTCCCCGAACGACAAGATGTCGAGGGTCGAGACCATCCGCATCGACCGGGCCGCCGCCCCGAGCAGGTCGTCGGCGAGCCGCTCGGTGAAGGGCGTGTGCGCGAACTCGGCGATCCCCGCCCCGACCGCGCGTTCGGCCTGCCCCCGCCCCTGCACGTGCGCCGTCACCGGCAGGTCGCGCTCTCCCGCCGTGTCCACGATGGCGGCCAGCTCCGCGTCCGAGGGCGTGTCCCCGGCCTCGGCGTTCAGCGATACCTTGATCGCCGCGGCGCCCCGGTCGGCCAGCGCGATGACCACGCTGCGGGCGTGTTCCGGACCCTCGAGCTCGACCCCCGTGCCCGGCGGCGCCCAGCCCGCGTCCGTCGGGTAGCCGCCCCGGCCCGTCAACATGGGGCCGGCGGCGCGGATCAGCGGTCCGTTGAAGCTCGGGAGCTCGGAGGCGTCGGCCAGACCGAAGACGTCGTCGGCGGGCCAGGCCAGATCCCGGCAGGCGGCCACGCCGCCGAGCAGCACTGCGGCCGGATCGGCCAGGCGGATGTGCACGTGCCGGTCGGCCACCGCCGGCATGAGGAAGCCGTCCACCTCGATCCGGTGGTCGGCCGGCGGGGAGGCCGCCGAAGGACCGGCATAGGTGATCGCTCCCCCGTCGCAGACCACGGCCGCAGAGCGAACCAGCCGGCCGGGCCCGAGCCACGCGAGCGGCGCCTTGACCTTCAGCGACGGACTCACGCGCGAACCCTACCGCCCGGGCCGGCCGGGCCCGGCGGGGCGGCGGGATGAGGCCCGCCGCCCCGCGCCCCGCGCGATCGACGCTAGAGCGTGAACTCCTGCGTCTGCGGGTTGAGGTGCCCGAGCTTCAGCGCCCCGGCCGTCTGCCTTCCGCTGAAGCGGAAGACGTTGAGACCTTCCCCGATGCTCGTCTCGTAGATGAAGTTGTCGTACCAGTACGAGGACCACGCGCCCGTCACGTCGCAGCAGAACGGCGTGCCCGGGGGCACCGGGGCCGGAGGCGGATCGCTCCAGGCGAGCTCGACGGGCGCCGTGAGGTCGGTGAAGTCCACGACGCTCGTCCCGGACTGGTAGCTCCCGTGAACGAGCACGTATCGGCCGCTCCGCAATGGCACCACGTTGAAGTTGTGGAGCGAGCAGTTCTCGGTCGCGGACTGCGTTCGTGTCATCGTCCACTGGCCCAACAGTGCGCCGCCGATCGGATCGTAGAAGTAGTACGTGCGGTCACCTTCCGGATCCGCCTCCTCACAGGCGGCCGCAATGCCGCCTCCGGGCTCGTGCCCGAAGATCAGCACCTCGCCGTCCCACGTGAACGCGGCCGAGTGACCGATCGTCACCCCCGGCACGGCGACCGACTGGATCATGACCGGGTTCTCGAGAGACGCCAGCGGATCGACTGCGGGATCGAGCGTCCAGACGGTGAACCCGTCCCCGCCGGCGCAGGCCGCCAGCATGGCGTCGCCCAGGATCACCCCGGTGTCGTGGCAGGCCCGGCCGGCGTCGACGAAGCTCAACATGGCCGAGCTGGCCGGGTCGTCGAGCGGCACCTCGACGACCTGTATCCCCGGGCAGGCCCCACTCGAGGGGCTGTTGTAGACGAGCAGCCGGCCGTTCTCCAGGTCGGGCACGCCCGTTGCGGTGTGCGATCCACACGGGGTAACGACCTGGGCCACGAGCTCCGGATCCTCCAGGTTGCTGATGTCGAACACGTGCAACCCTTCGAACCCGGCGGCGACGTCCTGCCCGTCGCACGTCAGCCCCGCGCCGAAGGGACCCGGCGTCCCGGCCGGCGTGTTCCACGAACGCACCAGGACGTTGTCCCAGACGACGATGTCGCCCTGGTTGCCGTCGCAGAACGTTCGGGACACCGTCTCGGGGTTCCCCGGGCTGGAGACGTCCCGGATGTTGAAGCCGTCCCAGTTGCCCTGGAACGCATACTTGCCCCAGAAGGCGATGTCCGTATGGATGTTCGGATCGGCGCCGCCGAACCCCCCGAGGACGGCAGGCTCCTCGATGTGCCCCAAGGGATGCAGGTTCTTCGTTCGTGGGTCGGTCTCGTGGCCCGCCGAGGCCGGGAGGGCCGACACCGCCAGAGCCAGTACCGATACGGCCGCGAGGGCCCAACGGGACGTCGTTCGCACGTCAACACCATTCCATGTCGCCACGCGTACCGTCGCCGGCTCGGCCGGAGGGGCACGAGCCGGGTGACGTGGTGGGGCCGACGACCTGGGTGGGGATGGCGCACTCCAGGCTCCACGCATCGGAGCCCGCTCACTCCCTCCCCCACCCATCACGCAGGAGAGAACCCCGACCACCGCTCCCCCAAACCTGAACGGCGACGGGGGGACGACGGGCGTACGGGGCGTGTTCCCCGAGCACATGCTCCGCGATAC
>DATHVC010000277.1:0-6529 GCA_035461565.1 Actinomycetota bacterium | reverse complement strand
AGGTCCATCGCCCCGTGGTAGTCGCCCGAGTCGTATTCGAACCCCGTGGCGGACCGGTAGGGGAACTGGTCCTTGCGGATGAAGTTCTTCTTCCGGAGCTCGGCGGGCTCCATGCCGAGCTCGTACGCCGCGTTCTGCACGAGCCGTTCGATCATGTACGAGGCCTCGGTGACGCGGAACGAGCAGCGGTAGGCGACCCCGCCGGGGGCCTTGTTCGTGTACGCCCCGTCCGCCGAGACGTGCGCCGCCGGCAGGTCGTAGGAGCCGGTCACGATGTGGAACAGCCCGACCTTGAACTTGGACGGCTGGGCGTCCGCGTGGAACGCGCCTTCGTCGGCCAGGAGCGAGACGCGCAGGCCCTTCATCGTGCCGTCGCCGGTCAGTGCCATCTCGCCGTGCATGTGGAAGTCGCGGGCGAATCCGGTCGAGATGAGGTTCTCGGTCCGGTCCTCGATCCACTTCACGGGACGTCCGAGCAGAAGCGACGCGGCCGTCGCCACCACGTACCCCGGGTAGACCGGGACCTTGTTCCCGAACCCCCCGCCGATGTCGGGCGAGATGATCCGGATGTTCTCCTCCGGAAGGCCGGCCACGAGCGCGAACACCGTACGGATGGCGTGCGGCGCCTGTGAGGTCATGTAGATCGTGGCCTGGCCCGTCGCCGGGTTGATGTCGGCGATGCAACCGCACGTCTCCACCGGCGCGGGGTGCGACCGGGGGTAGAACGTGTCGAGGCTCACCACGACGTCGGCCTCCGAGAACGCGCGGTCGGTGGCCTCCTTGTCGCCGCTCTCCCAGTGGTAGATGTGGTTGGAGGTCTGATCCTCCTTGTCGGTGCGGATGAGCGGGGCGTCGTCCTCCAACGCCCGCTGCGGCGTGACGATCGCCTCGATCGGCTCGTAGTCGACCTCGATCAGCTCGAGCGCGTCTTTGGCCTCGTAGAGGCTCTCGGCGACCACCGCCGCGACCTCCTGCCCCTGGAACCGGACCTTGTCGGTCGCCAGGACGGCCTGGGTGTCGTACGACATCGTCGGCATCCAGGCCAGGTTGTGCTGGGCCATGAGCTCCCCGGTCACCACGGCGATCACGCCCGGCGCCGCCGATGCCTTCGACGTGTCGATCGACTTGATCGTGGCGTGAGCGAACGGGCTCCGCAGGATGGCCATATGCAACATGCCGGGGAGCTTCACGTCGTCGATGAACGTTCCCTTGCCGCGGATCAGCCGGTCGTCTTCCTTGCGCTTGACGCTGTGCCCGATGCCACGGATCTCTTCCGCCTCGGTCGCCATGCTCACATCCCTCCCGAACCCGCGACGTTCGCCTCGGCCCCGGTTGCCATGGTGCGACCGGCCGCCTGGATCGCCTTCACGATGTTCATGTAGCCGGTGCAGCGGCAGATGTTGCCCGAGATCGCCCACCGGACCTCGTCGTCCGAGGGCAAGGCATTGCGCTCGAGGAGGGCTTTCCCGGTGAGCATCATCCCCGGCGTACAGAAGCCGCACTGGAGCCCGTGTTCCTCCTTGAACGCGGCCTGGATCGGATGGAGCTGGCCGTCGCTCATCAGGCCTTCGACGGTGGTGACCTCGCGACCGTCGGCCTGGACGGCGAAGAGCGTGCACGACTTCACCGGGATGCCGTCGAGCAGCACCGTGCAGGCGCCACAGCTCGTCGAGTCACATCCGATGTGAGTGCCGGTGAGCTCGAGCGTCTCCCGGAGGAGATGGACCAGGAGCAGACGCGGCTCGACGTCCGCGGTCCGCTCCGCCCCGTTGACGGTGACCGTGATCTGCATCGGAACGCCTCCTCAGCTCGCTCGCGCCGTTTCGACGGCCCGGGCCAGGCCGCGCCGGACGTAGACCTCGACGACGTGTCGTTTGTAGTCCGCGGAGCCGCGCACGTCCGTGACCGGGTTGGCCGCCGCCGCGGCGAGACGGCCGGCCTGCGCGAACGCGTCCTCGTTCGGCTCGGCGCCGGCGAGGGAGGCCTCGGCTTCGGCCGCGTGGATGTTCGTCGAGCCGACCCCGGTCAGGGCGATGCCGGCCCGGCCGATCGTGCCGTTGGACATGTCCACCTGGACGGCGACGCCGACCGTGGCGAAATCGCCGATCTTGCGCTCGAGCTTGAGGTAGGCCCCGCCGCTCGGGCCCGTCGGGACCGGAACGCGAACCTCGGTCAAGACTTCGTCGGGCTCGATCGTCGTGGTGAACAGGTCCACGAACAGCTCCGATGCCGGCACCTCGCGTTCGCCGTCCGTACGGCGGAGCACGACGCGGGCCCCCGCCGCGATCATCGCCGAGCCCCAGTCGCCGGCCGGGTCGCCGTGCGCCAGCGAACCCCCGACGGTCCCCAGGTTGCGCACCAGTGGGTCGGCGATCTGTGGCGCGGTCGAGGCCAGGAGGGTGTTGCGGGCCGATACCGTCTCGGATCCGGCGATCTGGTTGTGCCGGGCCAGCGCCCCGATTGCCAGCGTCCCGTCTGTGTCCTCGATCGAGTCGAGGCCCGGGACGCGGTTCAGGTCGATCAGGTTGGCCGGCGCGGAGAAGCGGAGCTTCATCACCGGGATCAAGCTCTGCCCGCCCGCGAGGATCTTCGCGTCCTCGAGCGAACCGAGCAGCCCGAGCGCCTCATCGAGCGAGCCGGGCCGGTGGTACTCGAACCGTGCTGGCAGCATGCGGTCCTCCTTCGTCCACGGACACGAGTCGCGGGCGGAGGGAGACCGACGGCAACCACCCCCCATTGGAGATCGGCGCTCGCTCGGGCGGCGTCGACCTCTCTCCCGCAGTGGTTTCGCACCCGGTTCGGAACGACTATCGCCCCGAGATCGCGAACCGGTCAAGTCAGTGGCCACGCCGGGCGGTAGGTTCGGGTACCGATGTCCGCCCCGGCCGCCGCCGCCCGCCCGTCGAATCGAGGGTTCTGGAGGGTGATGCTGGCGTTCGGAGCCGGTTCCGTCGCGCTCGTCGTTCTCGTGATCGTGTTCCGGCCGGTGGCCCGGACCGGCGCCGTCGCGTTCGCGCAGGCGAACCTACGGACCGCGGCCGCTGTGGCGCAGCGGATCGCCGACCGCGAGGGCACGCTCGGCGCCGCGACCGCGGTGCGAATGCGCTCCGAGCCCGAAGCCGCGGACCTCCTGTTCATCGATCCCGACACCAGCTCGAACGACTCCGAGATCGTCAGCGTGTTCGCCGGCGATTCCTCCTGGACCGGCGCGGCGCGCGCCGACACGGGCGAATGTTTCTGGCTGCGGCTCGAATCGAGCGGCCGGCAGGTCGTGGGCACGGGCACGGACTGCTCCGGCGAAGACGCGAGCGAGGCCGCCGCGGGCGTCTGGCCGGAGCCGTAGCCGCCGGGATTCGCGCGAAAACCGGAGTCGCCGTACGATCGTGGCTTCCTCTCAGGGGCCGTTCGCACGGAAAGGGGGACTCCGTGACCCACGTTTCGGTCACCGTCAACGGGGCGCCTCGTGAGGCCGACGTCGAACCCCGCACGCTCCTCGTGTATTTCCTCCGGGAGACCCTCGGGCTCACGGGAACCAACGTCGGCTGCGACACCACCTCGTGCGGAGCGTGCACGGTCCATCTGGACGGCGAGTCGGTGAAGTCGTGCACGGTCCTCGCCGTGCAGGCGGACGGCCGCGAGGTCACCACGATCGAAGGGATGGCCTCGGACGGGCAGCTCCACCCGATCCAGGATGCCTTCCACCGCAACCACGGGCTGCAATGCGG
Source organism: Actinomycetota bacterium (assembly GCA_035461565.1). Lineage (GTDB taxonomy): Bacteria > Actinomycetota > UBA4738 > UBA4738 > HRBIN12 > CALGFI01. The sequence continues at coordinate 2,804 of DATHVC010000277.1, read as the reverse complement.
CTATTGCACGCCGGGCATGATCATGGCCGCGGCGAGCTACCTCAAAGAGAACCCCACCCCGACGGAGGAGCAGGTGCGCGAGGCGCTCGAGGGCAACCTCTGCCGCTGCACCGGCTACCACAACATCGTCAAGTCCGTCCTCGACGCCGCCTCGCAGATGAGCGGCGCGAACGCGTAGGCGCCGGTCGAAGCGAGGAGGGGATCGAGATGGCGGTCACCGAGAGATACGTCGGACGGCCGGTCCTTCGCAAGGAGGACCCGGAGCTGCTCACCGGACAGGCACGGTTCACGGACAACCTGATCGCCCCCGGCATGGCGTGCATGTCGGTGGTGCGCAGCCCGTACGCGCATGCCCGCATCAAACGGATCGACCCGTCCGGCGCCGCCGGTATGCCGGGGGTCATCGGGGTGTTCACGGCCGCGGACCTCCGGGACGAGTGGGCGGGACCGCTTCCGTTCCTGTGGCCGATCACGGAGGACATCAAGGTTCCCCAGCGATGGCCCCTCTCCCCCGACAAGGCGCGACATCAGGGCGACGCCGTTGCCGTCGTCGTCGCCGAGACGAGGGAGCAGGCCGAGGACGCGAAGGAGGCGGTCGTCGTCGACTGGGAGCCGCTCGACGCCGTCATCGACCTGGAGGAGGCGGCCAAAGACGGCGTCGTGGTCCACGAGGAGCTGGGGACCAACGTCGTCGTGCACTGGAGCCACGGCGGCGGCGGGGATCAGTCGGTGTTCGACACCGCCGACGTCGTGTTGGCCGAGCGCTACACGGCGCCGCGGGTGATCCCCAACGCCATCGAGCCGCGGGCGTGCGTGGCCCAGCCGATCCCGGCGATGGGCGAGTTCACGCTGTTCAGCTCGACCCAGGTGCCACACGTCGCACGGGTCGGCCTCGGCGGCACCCTGGGCATCCCGGAATCCAAGCTCCGGGTCGTCGCGCCGGACGTGGGGGGCGGGTTCGGCTCCAAGCTGAACGTCTACGCCGAGGAGGCCTTGTGCCTGGCGCTCGCCCGGCGTCTCCAGCGGCCGCTCAAGTGGGTCGAGACGCGCTCGGAGAGCTACCTCGCCACGATCCACGGCCGTGGCGTGATCCACGACGTCGAGATCGCCGCGACGAACGAGGGCAAGATCCTGGGGTTCCGGGTGAAGGAGCTCGCCGACATGGGCGCGTATTACCAGCTGCTGACCCCGGGCATCCCCGAGCTCGGCGGCTGGGTGTACATGGGCCCGTACGACGTCCAGGCCTACTGGTACGAGTTCACGGGTGTGATGACGAACGCCACCCCGACGGACGCCTATCGTGGCGCCGGCCGTCCCGAAGCCACCTTCGTGCTCGAGCGCGCCGTGGACGCCCTGGCCCGGCACCTCGGGAAAGACCCGGCGGATGTCCGCCGCATCAGCCTCATGCCGGCGTTCGCGGAGGCCAAGACCTCGGTCATGGGGCTGAACCTGGACTCGGGGAACTACCCGGAGACGTTCGAGAGGGCGCTGCAGCTCGTGGGCTACGACGAGCTCCGGAGGGAGCAACGCGAGCGCCGGGACCGCGGCGACACGCGCCAGCTCGGCATCGGGATCTCGAGCTACATCGAGATGTGCGGCCTCGCGCCCTCGAACATCCTGGGCGCCCTTCGGTACGCCGGCGGCGGGTGGGACGCCTGCGCGGTCCAATGCCTGCCGGATGGCAAGGTCGTGTTGAAGATCGGCACGTCGCCGCACGGGCAGGGCCACGTGACCACCTGGGCGCAGATCGCCGCCGACACGCTCGGCGTGTCGCCCGACGACGTCGAGGTGCTCCACGGCGACACGAACGTCGCGCCGCTCGGCATGGACACGTACGGGTCGCGGAGCGTCTCGGTGGGGGCAACGGCGCTGCACTTCGCGCTGGAGAAGATCAAGGAGAAGGCGCGCGTCCTCGCGGCACACGAGCTGGAGGTGGCCGAGGAGGACCTCGATTTCGAGGGTGGCACGTTCCGCGTCAAAGGGGCGCCGGAGAAGGCCAAGACGATCACGGACCTGGCCGTCACGGCCTGGCACGCGCACGACATCCCGTCCGGGTTCGAGCCGAACCTGGAGGCCACGGCGGTGTGGGACCCCCCGAACTTCACCTGGCCGGCCGGGACGCACGTCTGCGTGGTCGAGGTGGACACGGAGACCGGTCACACGGACGTCGTGCGGTACGTCGCCGTCGACGACTGCGGCGTCGTGATCAACCCGATGATCGTCGACGGCCAGGTCCACGGCGGCGTGGCTCAGGGGATCGCCGAGGCCCTGTACGAGGAGGCTCGCTACGACGAACACGGGAACCTGATGACGAGCTCGCTCACGCAATACCTCGTGCCCGCTGCCTCGGAGCTGCCGTCGTTCGAGCTCGACCGGACCGAGACGCCGTCGACGACCAATCCGCTCGGAGTGAAGGGCATCGGCGAGGCGGGCACGATCGCCTCGCCGCCGGCCGTCGTCAACGCGGTCATCGACGCGGTGAGCCATCTCGGTGTGACGTCGATCGACAAACCCGCCACGCCGGAGCGCGTCTGGAGAGCCATCCAACAAGCCAAAGGGGGTGCGGGGGGCTCAAGAAGCGAGCGCGAAGGCGCGAGCGATAGCCCTCCGCGGGAGCAAGGGGGTGCCGCGTGATCCCCGCCCCGTTCGAGTACGCACGCGCAGAATCGATCGACGACGCGATCCGGCTGCTGTCCGAGCACGAGGACGCGAAGATCCTGGCCGGGGGGCACTCCCTCCTGCCGTTGATGAAGCTGCGGCTGGCCCGCCCGTCCATGCTCGTCGATGTGAGCCGCATCGGCGAC
>DATHVC010000276.1:0-4462 GCA_035461565.1 Actinomycetota bacterium | reverse complement strand
TCCGGGAGCCATGAACCGGTTCTGCGGGACCGGACCCTCGGGGTTGGGTGGGGGCAGGGCGTGGCCGGTCGACTCCTTCGAAGCCAGCCGCGCCGTCCGCCGGTCGTAGACCCCGTCCCGGAAGACGCCCCGGTCGATCAGGTCCACCCGTGAGCGGCGCACGCCCTCGAAATCGAACGGGATGCCCAGGGTTCCGGGCGCCACGGCGTCGTCGTAGATGGTCATGACGTCCGCCGCGACCTGCTCTCCGTGACGCCCCGACAGGCACGACCGCCCCTCGGCGATCAGCCGGCCGCCGAACCCGATCCAGGCCAGGAACCCGACGAGGGTCGAGACCGCCGAGGGCTCGAGCACCACGACGTACCGCCCCGGGTCGAGGTCCCCCGGGCGCTCGGACGCCTTCGCTTTGCCCGCCGCCCGCCGACCGATCGAGGCGGGGTCGATCTCCCCCACGTCGGGCGCGAACACCTCGGCGAAGCCGCTCCCTCCGTCCCCGCCGGTGACGACCGTGGTGAGCGAGGCCATGCTGCGGGGAGCCCAGCAGAACTGCCCCCGGGTGTTCGCGACCGCGACCTCGCTCCCCGTCGTCTCGAACGCGCCGGCGGCCTCGTACCCGTCCCCGCACTGGGCGACGAGGGCAGCGACGCCCTCGGCCCGCTGGCGTGGATCGGTGGACGCGGTGGCGTCGTCGAACCCCGAGTCGTCTTCGAGGACGTCGCGTGGCGCCAGGCCGGGGAACAGCGGATCGGGGGCAACGACGCCGGCCATCTCGCGGGCGTTCTCGGCCGCGGCCCGGGCGCCGGCCTCGGAGAAGTCGTTCGTCCCCGCCACGCCGATCCGGTTCCCCGCCACCACGCGCACGCGGAGGCCGGTGTCCTCTCGCCACGTGCTCTGGTGGATGGCGCTCGACGCGAACCTGGTCAGCCCTCCCCATTCGTGCAGGAACAGGACCTCGGCGTCGTCCACCCCGCCGACCTCGAGCGCCGCGGCAGCGACCTGCCGGATGCGGTCGGGCCCGACCGGTCCGGGCATCAGCCGCGGACCCCCACCCGGACGCCCCGGAACCGGGCCGGCGCCGCGCCGTGGCCGACGCGCGCCGTCTGGGCCGGCTGGCCCTTGCCGCAGTTCGGCGTGCCCCACAACGTCCAGTCCTCGCGGCCCCCGACGGCGTCGCACGAGCCCCAGAACTCGGTGGTGATCCCGGTGTAGTTGGGGTTCCGGAACATCTGGACGAGACGGCCGTCCTTGATCCGCCAGGCGATCTCGCAGCCGAACTGGAAGTTGACGCGTTTGTCGTCGATCGACCAGGACGTGTTCGTGGACATGAAGATCCCGTCGTCGGTGTCGCCGATGAGGTCGGCCAGCGTCCCCTCCCGGGGCTCGATCGAGATGTTCGTCATCCGGATGAGCGGCAGGTTCTGCCAGCCGTCGGCGCGCATCGCCCCCGAGCTCGGCTGGCCGAGCACGCTCGCCGTCTCCCGGCTCGAGATGAAGTCCTGGAAGATCCCGTCCACGATGATCGGGGTCCGCTGCGCCGGGACCCCTTCGTCGTCCCAGCCGAACGACCCCAAGCCGCCGGGCAACGTCGCGTCGGCGGTGATCGAGACGAGGTCGCTCGCGTAGCGGAGACGGCCGCGGTCCTCCGGCCGCACGAACGACGAACCCGCGTACGCCTCCTCCATGCCGAGCACCCGATCGAGCTCGACGGGATGGCCGACCGACTCGTGGATCTGGAGCTCCATCTGGCCGGAGTCCAGGACCAGCGTCGTGACCTCGCTTGGGCATTCGGGCGCGCGGAGCAGCTCCACCGCCTCGGTGCCGGTTCGCTCGGCCTCGTCGATCAGCCCGAGCTTCTGGATGTGCTCCCATCCGGCCGCGGCGACGTGGCCGCGGAACGAGTTGGGGAACGAGCGGCGCTGCATCTCGCCCTCGGCCAGGGCGATCGCTTCGATGCCGGCTCCGGAGTGGACCGAGGTCTGCTCGATCGCCGTCCCTTCGCTCGTGGCCAGGTACGTCCGTCGCCGGTACAGGTCGATGCCGCCCTCGGCGAAGGCCACTCCCGGCACCTGCTGCAGCCGTCGCGTGGCCTCCATCAGGAGCGCCACCTTCTCCTCCAGCGGGACGTGGAAGGGATCCTCCTGCATGGGGGAGTGCCACGTGCCGGTGACGGGTTCGATCTCCGCCAGCTGGACCGGATCCCTCGGTAGGCGCGATGCGGCGCGGGCGATCTCGACGGCGAGGGTCGCGGTGCGCTGGATCTCGGCCGGCTCGAGACGGGCCGTGGCCGCGAACCCCCAGTACCCGCCCACCAAGACGCGGACGCCGATGCCTTCGGAGCTGGAGCGGTCGATGCCCTCCATCTCCTGGTTGCGGACGGTCAGCGATTCCGAGTCGTCGGCGACCACCCTCCCGTCCGCGTACGCGGCCCCGGCGGCGATCGCCGCTTCGACCGCCTGTCGCGCGACGTCGAGCACCTGCGCCCCTCTCTCCGTTTGGCAGGCCCGAGCCTCGGGCCGAGCGGCCGAAGCGGTCGCACGGGTCGAGACCGCGGCACAGACTACCGGAGCCGCCACGGCGGCGAACGACTAGCCTGGGGCCGCCTCGGGCGGCGACCGGGATGGGATCGAATCGTGAACTGGTACCTGTTCTGGCGGCTCGTGCACTTCGCCGGCATCGTCGTGTTCGTGGCCGGTCACGGCGTCTCCGCCGCCGTGACCGTCCGGCTGCCCAAGGAACGAGACCCCGCCCGCCTCGAGGCGCTCCTCGCCCTGTCCCGGAGCACCATCGTCTGGTCCAACGTGGGGCTCGCCGTGTTGGTCCTGGGCGGGGTGGCCAACTGGATCCGGATGGAGTATTCGCCGCAGGGATGGCTGTGGAGCGCGGTGATCCTGCTCGGCGTGCTCGCGATCGCCGGCGCCGGCCTGGCCGCCCCGTACTTCCGGCGGGTTCGCGCCGCCGTGGCGGCCGGAGACGCCGAACGCCTGGCCGGGGCGCTCGCCTCGCCGGTTCCCCGGCTCGTGTTCTGGATCGAGACCGCGGGGACGGCCGTGATCCTGTGGCTCATGGTGTACAAGCCGTTTTGAGAAGATGCGCCGCGCCGTGTCCACCTACGTTGCAAACGTCACCGTGTTCGACGGGCGAGGTGTCCGGCGGCGTGCGGGCGTGTTGGTGTCCGACCGGCGCGTCGAGTGGGTGGGCCCGCACACGAGGGCCCCCCGGGCCGCGCGGGCCGCGGACGAGCTAGATGGAACCGGCAAGACGCTCACGCCCGGACTGATCGACGTCCACGTACATCTGTGCTTCGACGGCTCGGCCGATTTCGCGCGGGAGGCGCGGGAGACGGCCTCGGACGCCGCGGCCGCCGTGAAGGCCGTGCGGAACGCGGCGGCGACGCTAGAGCACGGGGTCACGACGGTGCGCGACCTCGGCGGCCGGGGCGATGCGGCCATCCAGGTCGGACGGGCCGTCGAGCAGGGCCGGATCCCCGGGCCGCGGATCCTCGCGGCCGGCCGGGCACTCACGGCGACGGGCGGACACGGACACAACGTGGGGTTCGCCCGGGAGGTGGATGGCCCCGACGCCGTCCGCCGCGCGGTGCGCGAGGAGGTCAAGGCCGGCGCCACGGCGATCAAGGTGATCGCGACCGGCGGCGTGCTCACGCCCGGCATCGCGGCGGAACTCACCTCGTTCACCCCGGAGGAGCTCGAGGCCGTGGTGGACGAGGCCCACGCGTGGGGACGCGGCGTCGCCGCGCACGCCATCGGCCCGGAGGGGATCGTCCGAGCGGCGCGGGCGGGCGTCGACTCCATCGAACACGGCTCGATGCTCGATGCCCGCGGCGCGCGGCTGTTGAAGGAACGCGGCACGTTCCACGTCCCGACGATCTCGGCGATCAGAGGCATCGTGGAGCATCCGGACGAGGTGCCGGCCTACGCGCTCGAGAAGGCGAACGCACTCGCGGAGGCCGCACGCGTCGCGTTCCGGCGCTCGATCCGCGCCGGCGTGCGGATCGCCTGCGGGACCGACGCCGGCACGCCGTTCAACCCGCACGGCAACACCCCGGTGGAGATCACCCGCATGGCGGAATGGGGGCTGGCGCCGATCGACGCCATGCGGGCCGCCACGTCGAACGCGGCGGCGCTCCTCCGGCGTCCCGAGCTCGGGCGGATCGCGCCGGAGGCTCCGGCCGACCTGGTCCTGTTCGATCAGGACCCGCTGGAGGAGATCGACGTCGTGCGCAAACCGGCGCTCGTGATGAAGGGCGGGGAGATCGTGGCCGGGCCGGCGTCCGCGTCCTGACGGGCCGGATCAGGCCGCCGACTCCTCCGCGGGGGAGAAACGGTGCTCCTGGGCGATCGAGTCGCACGGGTTCCCGCGGCCGAACCGAACGGACTCCTCCGTCAGATCGGCGATCCACCAGAACGTCGTGGCCGACGAGCTCGATTCGGGGAACCGCTCGGGG
>DATHVC010000275.1:0-9492 GCA_035461565.1 Actinomycetota bacterium | reverse complement strand
CGAACGGCCTCGATCACCACCTCGTCGCGCCCGAACTGCAACCGGGAGTCCCGCAGGTCCGAATACGGCCACAACACGAGCGACCGGTCGGCCTGCGGCCCTTCGCCGAGCGGCGGCAGCGGCAGGACGGCGCGGCCTCCCATCCGGACCTGGGTGATCGCCCACGGCGCGATCTCAAGCGGGGCGCCCGAGTCGTTTCGGACCTCGTGATGGACCGCCCATCCGCCGTCGGCGGCGCGAACCTCGATGGCCTTGACCAGGCCCACGGCGTCCACCGCCGCCTCCACGCGGACCCCGCCGTCGAGCTCGGTCACCGCACACGGCGCTTCGTCGGGTTGGTACGTGAACTCCTCGATCTCGGGGGCCGCCCACAACCGGTGCCCGCCGATCAGCCGGAACCGGACGCCGTCGGACCGGTCGAGCGTGGCGTCGGGGAGGACGGCCAGGAGGTTGCCGCCCTCCGCGATCAGCCCCAGGATCCTCGGGCCCACCGACGTCGTGACGACCACGGCGACGCCCTCGTGTTCGAGCCGGACGCCCTCGTAGCCTTCGAACGTGACGCGTTCGACGGTGGTCACCGAGCTCCGAGCAGCAGCTCGACCGTGAGCTGGTCGAGCCGCTCGTACGGCTGGCCGCGAGCGGCCAGGGCGCGACGGTCGAGCTCGAGGTCCCCGAGGGCGGCGGCGCGTTCGGCCGAATACACACCGAGGTACGGAGCCATCGCGCCGTCGTCGGCGTTGATCCCGGCGACGAGCGCCTGGACCTCGGCGTCGGCGTTCCAGCGCTCGGCCTTCTCCTTGAGGATCAGATATGTCCGCATGCACCCGCGGGCGAACGCCTTCACGTCTTCGTAGTCCGAGGTGCGATAGGCGTGCGCGTCGAAGTGCCGGCTCCCCTGGTAGCCGACGTCCTCGAGGAACTTGACGAGGAAGAACGCCGCCTTCGGGTTGGCCGAGCCGAACCGCAGGTCCTGGTCGTAGCGACCCGGGATCTGGTCGTTCAGGTCGATGTGGAACAGCTTGCCCATCGACCAGGCCTGCGCGACGTGGTGGGTGAAGTTCAGGCCGGCCATGTGTTCGTGCGCCACCTCGGGGTTCACGCCGACCATCTCCGGATGGTCCAGCGTCTCGATGAAGGCGAGCATCGCGCCGGTCGTCGAGAGGTAGATGTCGCCGCGCGGTTCGTTGGGTTTGGACTCGAGCGCGAACTTCAGGTCGTACCCCTGATCCTTCACGTAGGCGCAGAGGAAGTTCATCCCCTCCGTGTACCGCTGGAGCGCGACCAGCGGGTCCTTCGACGAATCGGTCTCGACGCCTTCGCGGCCGCCCCAGAACACGTACGTGGTCGCGCCGAGCTCGACGCCGAGGTCGATCGCGCGCATCGTCTTGCGGATGGCGAACGCGCGCACCCGAGGGTCGTTCGCGGTGAACGCGCCGTCGCGGAACACCGGGTCGCGGAACAGGTTCGTCGTGGCCATGGGGACGACCAGCCCGGTGGCGTCCAGCGCCTTCTTGAAGTCGGACACGATCTGGTCGCGTTCGTGGGCGCTGGCGTCGATCGGAACGAGGTCGTTGTCGTGGAGGTTCACCCCCCACGCCCCCACCTCGGCCAGCAGCTCCACGAGCTGCACCGGCGAGAGGATCTCCCGGACGGGCTCCCCGAACGGGTCGATCCCGGGGTTCCCGACGGTCCACAACCCGAACGAGAACTTGTGCTCGGGCCTGGGTTCGTACGCCATGGTCCTCACCTCCACCCTTCGCTCAACCTTATCCGTTCACCGTCATGGCCCGGTCCGGGCGCAGCAGGAACGGCGGCAGCCACGCCGGGATGTTCGAGAACGGCATCACGTCCGGGTGCAGGTCGATCCCCAGCGCCTCGGCCATGAACCGCCGGCGCGCCTGCACCCGCTCCCACGCCGCGGGGAACCGCGCGGCGAAGGTCTCGCGCAGCTCCTCGTCGGCGAGGGCGATGCCGTCCTCGATGTTCGTCGTGAAGTACTCGGTGCCGGTCGCCGGGATCACGTCGACCTGGAACGCCATGCCGGACCGGAGCTCGATGGTCGACCCCGGCCGGACCGGAGAGTTCACCCACTCGTCGAGATGGATCTGATGCCCGGGGTTCAGGAAGAGCCCGAAGAACGGGTCGCCGATCCGGCGATGGATGATCTCGTGCAGCGTTCCGCCGGTCTGACCCACGTGCAGGGCGCCGTACCAGTCGGCGATGGCCTCGAAATACGGCGCCACCAGACGCTCGACGTAGTCGGCGATGCCGTGGGGCAGCTCGGCGGCGCTTTCGACCACGAAGCCCGCCCGGCAATTGAGCGCTCCCCAGACGCCGAACGCCACCGTGAACCGATCCCCTCGTTCGATCCGCCGGTCCCCCGGGCTCAGCAACCCGAGCGACGCGCGTTCGCCCGCGGTCAACATCAGGTGACACGACAACGGCATCCCGTTCCACCCCAGGAGGGCGACGGCCTCGCGTTCGCGCAGGCCGGGCTCGAGACCGAACAGCAGCCGCCGCACCCCCTGCGAGGTGAAACACGCGGCGTGTTCGAACGCGGCGAGCTGCTCCACCTCGTTGATCACCCGCAGGCCGTCCCCGGCCCCGATCAGCAGGCGGGCGGCGTTGTCGACCGTTCCGCCGGTCATCTCGCGAAGCTCGTCGACGAGGAACGCCGGCGCCTCCATCGTCCGCCGGTCGGAGTATTCCTTCCAGCCGATCACGCCCACCCGGCACCGGCCCCCGATCCCCTCTTCGGCGAAGAGGTCGCGCAGCGGGCGGGAGCGATCCCGGGGTTGGCCGGGCAGGCTGAGGTCCTGGAATAGGAGGCGGCGCATGGGGAGGGGCGCGGCTCCGGCCATGCCGTAACACTCGTTTCCGACGAGGATCGCCGGATCACCTTCGGGGCCGACGACCAGCACCGCCTCCTCGAAGCGGGGGTCGAAGCCGGTCAGGTACGACAGGTTGGCGCTGTGCTCGCGGTCGGCGTAGACGACCAGCCGGTCGTAGCCCTCCTCGTCCATCCGCGCCCGGAGCCGCTCCAACCGGTCCCCGTTGACGGACGCCGGGATCTCGGGCGCCTCGTCGGGCATGCCGAACTCGGGGAGCTCGATCTCGGCGAGCCGCGCGCGGGTCACTCGAGCGTCCCCTCTTCAGGGGCCCAGAGCTCGGGCTCGATCGCGCCGCGCTCGATGACGGCGAAACGGTCGGCGGGGAGCTCGAGCCACGGGCCGAGCTCACCGTCCGGCCACCGGACGCGGACCTGCGCGCCTTCCGCGTGGCCGAGGCCGACATGGATCCAAGCGAGCTGGCCCCCGGCGTGGCCGCCGCCCACCGTGAGCTCGCGTTCGGTCGTCCGCTCGCCCACGCGCACCTCGATCCACGCGCCGATCGCATCGCCGTTGGATCCGGGCTGACGCAATCGCAACGCGAGCCAGTTCCCCATGGGCTCCGGCTCGTCGGCGTCCCCCCGGCCCACGTTCCGCCACAGGCCCACGTTCTCGCGCCGGTTGACCTGCACGAGGTCCAACATGCCGTCGAGGTTCAGGTCCACCAGGGCGGCCCCACGCCCGCGGGCGAACGTCAAGATCCCGGCATCCCGCCCGCCTTCGAGGAAGGTGCCGTCGGGTTGCCCCAGGAGGAGGTTGCTCGGGTCCCTGGCCGCGTAGTCCGGCATCGCGTCGACGTTCCCTTTGGAGACGAACAGGTCGACGAACCCGTCGTTGTTGACGTCCTGGAACTCGGCGTGCCAGGCGGTCGAGGGCAGCACGTCGCCTCCCGCGTACGGGCGGTGGGCGGTCACCCCGCGTCGGATGGCGATGTCGATGTACGTCGGGCCGTCCGCCCCGCCGGCGAGCGTCTGGAGCTTGTTGTCGCCCTGACTCGTGAGGAAGACCTCCGGCCGTCCGTCGCCGGTGAGGTCCTGGCTCGCGATGCCCATACCCCAGATCTGGAGCGGCTGCCATCCTTCCGCATGGGTGTACGGGCGCGGTAGCTCTCCCTCGACGATGCGCCAGAGCTGCTCCTCACCTTCGAGGTAGTAGTGGCGATCATTGGTCATGCGCAGGTCCCGGTGGCCGGAGCGGTCCCAGTCACTGAACAGGATCGACAACGTGCACAGGCCCGGGACCAGCGGCGTCGATTCGTACCCGCCGTCCACGAGTGGCCGGAGCAGCACGTTGTCGGCGCACCGCGCCGAGTCCCGGCCGCGCGAGAGGTCCAGGTAGTTGCCGAAGGCGAAGGTCGGCCACGACGAATCGCCCTCCCAGGTTGCGCTGAACGCCGCGGTCCACGAATCCCCGCCGGGGACGCCCCAGGTCTCGTTGGCGCGCTCGAACCGGCAGTCGCCCAGGCCGCGCAGCATGACGTTCTCGCCGTACCGAAGGACGGCCAGGTCGGTGCGGGCATCGCCGTCGGCGTCCAGCGGATAGGCGCCGACCACCTCGGTGAGGTCCGTGACCGGGCTCGGCACGGGCGTGAACCGCAGCGGTCCACCGACGGTGCTCTGGTTGCGGTACAGCGAGGCCGGCTGGGAGCCGCCGGCGAAGAACAGATCGGGCCGGCCGTCGTCGTCGCAATCGAACGCGGCCACGCCGCCGCCGACGAAGAACGTGAACTCGCCGTCGTACATGTGGTCGAGCCCGGCCGCCGCGGCCTCCTCGACGAAGACGGGCGGCCCCATCGCGCCCGTCTCGTCGGCGTCGAACACGGTCGCCGCCGCCACCACGCCGAGGAGCGCCACAAGCGCTCCGGCGCCCGCGCCCCCCACGAGCCACGCCGCCGACCTGGAGCGATGGCGCCGGTCCCGATCAGCCGTCGGCCACCACCACCCCGGAGTAGTAACCCTGCGCGAGCTCCCACGCCGCGGTTCCGCACAACGAGCCGACCCGGCGCCCGGCGAAATCGTCGGCGGGGATGTGGATGCCGCCGTACAGCCGCGAGATCCCCGCCTGATCGGCGGCGTCGAAGTACGTCGCGGCCTGGAGGCGGACCTCGGCGGTCGGTCCGGCCTCGACCTCGAGGGATCCCGCGGGGATCGTCCACTCGAACAGCCCGCCCGGGAAGAACTCACTGCCCGTGATCGCGGTGAGCACCTCGGCCGCCGCGCGGCTGAACGTGCTGTGCCCGGAGACGTACCCGGCGAACGACGGCGTGACGAACGTGGGCTGCTGGTACGGGATCCAGCCAGTCGCGAGGATCCAGGCGGAGCCGCTCGACTGCGTCTCCGGGTCCTCCGGGTTCCCCGCCCAGGCCAGGACGGCGATCTCTCCTTCGTGACCGGCCAGGTGTTCGTGCCGTTCACCCGCCGCCGTGGTCGCCCTCGTGACCACCTCGATCAGACCCGGTTCGAGCGGGAGCCCGTCCGGATGGTAGGACCGGCCGTCAGGGTCGCCGGACTGCCCGAGCGACCCCAGGTACCGGATCATGGAGATCGGGCGGGCCGAATCGTAATACCCCTTCGCGCCCCAGGCGGCCACGGCCGCGTCGTGGAGCGCGCCGTTCAGCGCGAGATACATCTTGACGTCCCACTCGAGGCGGTCGACGGGCGCGCCGCGGCCTCCGATCCGGAACGAGAACCCGGGCGAGTCGGAGACCTGATTCGCCACGACGTTCCAGTGGCCCGGCGGCGTCTCCGACTTCGGCCCGTCGGCCCAGTATTCGGTCAGCGCCCGGGCGAAGTCCCCGAGCTTTACGGGGTTGGGCTCGTAGGGCTCGCCCGTGACCGGGTTGGCGTCGTACCCGTCCCCGTCGTTGGTCCCGAGGGGGTTCGCGCCCATCGTGGCCGGGGACGCGTCGACGATGGTTTCCCCCACCGGATCGAGCCGGCTGCTGAGACGGACGATCTCCACGGCCTCGGCCTTGAAGTCCGCGTCGGTCCGGGGGTCGTGCAGGGCGGGGGGCGGCCCGGGGTCGATCGGCACCCCCGCCTCGCCTCCACCGGGCAACGCGAACCCCTCGACGTGCCCCCAGTGTGGCCCGATGAACTGTTGCACGCCGTTTTCGATCGGGATCCCGTTCTGGGAGATCATGTGCTCGATCTGGAGCGGCTGCCAGCGGTTCGGGTCGGCCATGTCGATCCGGTCGTCCCCCACCACAACGAGCGGCGGGTTCACCGGCTCGTAGTCGCTCGCATACCCCTCACCTTCGTTCGAGCCGTCGGCGAGCCCGTCTTCGATCACGGCGGCCGCGATCCGGTTGCCGAGCTCGGCGGGCGAATCTCCTTCGGTGCTCGTGATCTCGATCGGGTAACAGAGATCCTTCATCAGCCGGTCGAACTCGAGGATGGAGTCCGCGGCGCCAACCGAGTTCAGGTAGCGGTGCTCGAGCACGCGGTAGGCGGCGTAGCTGATGGCCTCCTCGCGGGCCGCGGCGACGTCGTCGGCCTCGTGTTTCTCCCGCACCACCACGCCGAGGGCATCGTGGTCGTAGGCGGCCCACGCGTCCCACATCGCGACGGAGGTGTGGAACAGGTTCCGCGCGTGCACGGTGGGGGCCGGGAGCGCCCGACGGATGGCGTTCAGCAGGCTCTCGTCCCACTGTCGCGCCACGGACCACCCCGGCGAGGTCGCCGCGCGCACACACTCGTCGCCGGAGGACCCGCGAACCACCGCCACCCCGGCGAGGACCCCCGCGACCCCCAGGGCCGCTCCCGCGACCGCCATCCACCGCCGGGTCCGGCTCGGTCCGGTCGTGTCGGTCAACCCGCTCCCTCCCGTCGGCCGTCCGCCCCTGCGGGGTCGGCGATCAACGTCGACATCACGAGTTCGGCGGCGCCGATCAGATGCGCGTCGGGCCCCAGCGCCGATGGGGCGATGATGGCCTGGGGACGCGAGGGCGCGAGCGCCCGGCTCGCGACCGCCTCCAGCATCGACGGCTCGAGGAACCGGAACAGCCGGTGGAACAACCCGCCGACGACCACCATCTCGGGGTTGAACAGGTTCACGAGGTTCCCGATCCCCAGGCCCAACCAGCCGCCCACCTCGGTGATGGCTCGCAACGTGGCCTCGTCGCCGTCGGCGGCCCGCTCCGCCATCCGGTCGAGATGATCGGAGCCGGCGCCCAGCCCCACGCGGCGAAGCAGGGCGGTTTCCCCCGCCTCCGTCTCCCAACAGCCCGTCGCGCCGCAGCCGCACGGCAACCCGCCGGGGTTGATCAACATGTGCCCGACCTCCCCTGCGTACCCGGCGGCGCCCAACAGCACCTTGCCGTCCACCACGATGCCCGCCCCGATCCCCACCTCCCCCGAGACATAGACCAGATTGTCCACTCCCGGCCGGTCGCCGCGGCGGTGTTCGGCCAGCGCGCCCAGATCGGCCTCGTTCGCCGCGAGGACGGGCACGCCGAGGTCGAGCCCGGCCGCCAACATCGCTGCGAGCGGCACGTCCCGCCACCCCAGGTTCGGGGCGAGATGGACGAAACCGTCCGAGCGCCGGGTGATGCCCGCCACCGCCGCGCCGACGCCCACGAACGAATGTGTCGCGGGCAACGCGTCCAGGAGCGGGCCCGCGAGCTTGGCGACGTCCTGCACGGTCTCGTTGGGCGAGAAGCGGCCTCGCGGCCGGGCGATGCGGATCCGGTTGTAGACGTGGCCGCCCAGGCCCACGGTGGCCACCGCGACGGAGTCGACCGCGATCTCGACCGCCAGGACGATGGCGCCCTCCGGTTTGGCGTGCACGACGGGAGAAGGCCGTCCCGGGCCCGACGGCGCGGGACTTGGCCGCTCCTCGACCAGGCCGAGGCCGCCGAGCTCTCCGAGGAGGTCGGCGACGGTCGACCGATTCAGCCCGGTGGCGGCCGTCAGCTCCGAACGCGTCAGCGGGCCGGCGAGATGCAGCCGCTCGAGGACCGCCCCGAGGTTGTGGCGCCGAAGCTCCTCGGCCGCGAGACCTCGGCGACGCAGTGGGCCGGCGCCCGCGACCATCCCTTCGGGCCCCGCGGACGCGGTCGCGGAATTTGTTGGAGTCTCCGCGCTATCCACGCGACCGCCGCCTCTTCGCTCTACGGCATCCGACGGACTGGTGTCGGTGGCGGCGGCCTCGCCACCGCGCGAGCAGGGTACCCACTGCCTCCATAGCACGCAAGGGGCCTCGAGGCGACCGACCATTGGGGGGCCGCCCCAGCCAGGGTGGATTTGTTGCCCTTCCCACTTTACTCGTGCGGAGGACCTGTGCGATGCTCCGGCAGTCGTCGATCCCGAGGGGCGACGACCTCCGTATAGGTGCACGGAGACCTTTTGAGGGGGGGCGGCGATCGCGCCCGGGCACGACGCAGGGCGCGCGCGTCGCAGGGATGAACGGGGTGGCCTCGACCCGAGGGGCGAGCCATCCGGAAGGAGGGAGCATGCTCAGACGTCGGCTGTGGGTGATCATCGCCCTATCCGCGCTGGTGCTCGCCGCGTGCGGCGACGACGACGGCGACGGAGGTGACGGAGGCGACGGCGGTGGTGACGGCGGCGAGGAGGTCACCATCGGCGTCTCCTGGAACAACTACAACGAGGAGCGCTGGGCCCGGTGGGACGAGCCGGCCATCCGGGAGGCGCTGGATGAGGCCGGGGCGGCCTACATCTCCTCGGACGCCGGGTCGTCGGCCGAGCAGCAGCTCGCCGACGTCGAGAACCTGATCTCGCAGGGGGCCGACGCCCTGATCATCCTGGCCCAGGACGGCGAGGCGATCCGCCCGGCGGTCGAGAGCGCGCTCGAGCAGGGCGTGCCCGTGATCGCGTACGACCGGCTGATCGAGGACCCGGGCGCCCTGTACATCACGTTCGACAACGTCGAGGTGGGCCGGCTCCAGGCGCAGGCCGTGTTCGAGCAGGTCCCGACGGGCAACTACGTCTTCATCAAGGGGAACTCCGCGGACGCGAACGCCGACTTCGTCTACTCGGGCCAGATCGAGGTGCTCCAGGAGGCCATCGACGCCGGTGACATCGTCAACGTCGGCGAGTCGTACACGGACAACTGGGACCCGGCCGTCGCCCAGACGAACATGGAGCAGTTCCTGACGCAGAACAACAACGACGTCCAGGCAGTCGTCTCGTCCAACGACGGGATGGCCGGCGGCGTCGTTGCCGCGCTCGAGGCCCAGGGCCTGGCCGGCGAGGTGGCCGTTTCCGGCCAGGACGGCGACCAGGCCGCCCTGAACCGCGTCGCGCTCGGGACTCAGACCGTGTCGGTGTGGAAGGACGCCCGCGAGCTCGGCTTCGCAGCCGGCGAGGCGGCCGTGCTGCTCGCCCAGGGAACGCCGCTCGAGGAGATCCCCAACACGATCATCTTCGACTCCCCCGGCGGGAACCAGATGACGTCGATCCTGCTGACGCCGATCGCCATCACGCAGGACAACCTCGACGTCGTGGTGGACGCGGGCTGGATCGACGAGGGCGCCCTGTGCCAGGGTGTCGAGTCCGGCAGCGTGGCGGTCTGCGGCTGATCGGGCCGCAAACCGGTTCGTGACCGGCGAACCGCGCCTCGCCCAGGATGCACCGCTGGGCGAGGC
>DATHVC010000274.1:0-11955 GCA_035461565.1 Actinomycetota bacterium | reverse complement strand
GAGGTCCTGGTACCGCGGAGCGGCCCACTTCTGCGCCTTCGGCAGGTTCACCCACAGCTGCGTGCCGTGGAACAGGCCGCCGCTCGCCACCAGGTGCTCCGGCGGTTTCTCGATGTGCAGGATGCCGGCGCCGGCGGTCATCCACTGGGTGTCGCCGTTGGTGATCACGCCGCCGCCGCCGTTGGAGTCCTGGTGCTCGAAGATCCCGTCGATCATGTAGGTGACGGTCTCGAAGCCGCGGTGCGGGTGCCAGGGCGTCCCCTTCGGCTCGCCGGGCGCGTACTCGACCTCACCCATCTGGTCCATGTGGATGAACGGGTCGAGATCCGTCAGGTCCACGCCGGCGAAGGCTCGCCGCACCGGGAACCCCTCACCCTCCAGCCCTCGCGGCGCGGTGGTGACGGCGCGGACCCGACGGTGGCGGGCCGTCGGATCGACCGCCGGTACCCGGTCCAGGGTGGTCAGGTCCTTCACGGTGATGGCCGGCACGGTGCCTCCTTTCCCCAGGTCCCCAACGCCGAGAACCTTGCCGTGTATTCCGTTCGGCCGCTCACCGTTTGACCGGCGGCGTGGAGGCCCCCAGGATGGTGCCTTCGCCTGCCGGGAGGCAGACGGCGTTTCGCGCAGAGCGGTTCACGGGCGCGGCGATGCGTCCAGAGTACGGGAGGGGGACGATGAGGCTTTTCTCGATCAGGCCGGCCCTCACGCTCCGCGGCCGGAAGTTCAAGGGAATCCGAGGGTGGGCCGGTAAACCCACACACCCGCCGCTCACCGACTTCCCGATCGTGTGCCTGGTGCTGGCCGCCGCCTTCGACGTCATCTCCTTCGTGGCCGAAGACGGCACGGCGGTGGCACGTGACTACTTCGTCGCCGCGACCTTCGTGCTCGTGGCGGGACAGATCGTGGCGCTGCTGACGGCCATCACGGGGTTCTGGGACTGGTGGAAGGGACTCGATCGCGACCGTTCCTCCGGTCCCATCGGCCGGGCGCAACACACCCAGGTGTGGCGAACCACGAACTGGCACGCGATCGTCATGGTGACGGCCGTGGTCGTGAACGCCGTGAACATCATCACGCGCCTGGCCGACTTCGACGTGGCGGGTGCGACCGGGCTGAACCTGGTTCTGTCGCTGCTCGGCGCGGGGATCATCGCGTTCGGCGCCCTGTATGGAGGGGCGCTCGTCTACGACTACCAGTTCAACGTCGAACCCCTGAAGGGCAGCACCGCCTGGGACGAGACGGAGGCCGACCAGCTCCCCGGCGACCGCACGAAGCCGCAGCCGCCCGCCTCCTGACGCCGGGCGCGGCGTCAGGGCATCCGGTCCTCGATCTCCCACGTGTGGTCGAGGACGTGCCAGGCCGTCCGGCGGACGAAGTAGCGGGCGCTCCATCGGCGCCCCCCTCGCGGTCCCACCGGGTCGATCTCGCCGCGCGCCGCCGCCGTCAACGCCTCGAGGATCGCGGCCCTCGTGGGTTCGAGCTCGAGCTCCTCGGCCTTCCATCCGGCGGCGCGCAGGTACCCGTGATCGGCCCCGAGCACGTGCTCGACGATCCGGGCGAGGTCGCGTCCGCCGCCGCGAGGGCCCTTCTCCAGCGTGCGGCCTTCGGCCTCGCGGGCGGCGCGATCGAACGCTCGCCAGCTCGCCCGCAGGATCGAGCCGAACCGGCGGAGGTCGTCGTCCCCGAGGGAGCGGTCGTCCGCGGCGGGCGCCCGGCCGGGGGCGCCGAAGTCGGTCGTGGCGTCGCCCGGCAGCCGTTCGACCACCCGCAGGACGGGCGAGCCCCGGGGGAATCCCAAGCGGGTCCCACGCAGGACCGCGGAGTAGCGCGGTGCGTACGTCCGGAGCGCTTCGAGCGCCGAGCTCTCGTCATGGCCCGCGCGGGACCATCCCGGCCAGGCCAGACCGCTCGCGAAGGTGCGCTTGCTCCCCACCTCCAGCGCGACCTCGACCTCGAGGCCGGTCACCGGGCCAGCGCGGCCAGAGCGTTCGGGACGGTGTCCTCCGGTGCGACCCGGTACCACGCGTGTTGGATCCGGCCCTCCTCGTCGAGCAGGAACGAGGAGCGGATGATGCCGATGGTCGTCTTGCCGTCGCGGACCCGCTCTCCCCACGTCCCCCAGGCCTCGGCGACCGCGTGGTCGGGGTCGGACAGGAGCGGGAAGCCCAGTCCGAACTTCCGGTCGAACGCCAGGTTGTCCTCCGGTGGGTCCGGCGAGATGCCGAGGACGTCGGCGCCGATCCGTGCGAGGTCGGTGAGATGGTCGCGGACGTCGCAGGACTGGACCGTGCAGCCGGAGGTGTCGGCCTTCGGGTAGAAGTACACGAGCACCGGACGCCCGCGCAGCTCGTCGAGCCGGACGGTGCTGCCGTGCTGGTCGAGCAGCGAGAACACGGGGCCTTGGTCGCCGGGTCGCAGGGCCGCCATGTCCCTACGCTACCGAGCACGCGTTGGTCGCGCTCATGGGCGCTCCTGGCCGACGAGGCCTTCGCGGCCAGCCCGGCGTCAAACGAGCTTCGCCGGCACGACGACCTCGTCGTAATCGGCTTCGGTGAGGTGGCCGAGCGCGAGCGCCGCCTCCTTCAGGCTCGTGCCTTCGTGATGGGCCTTCTTGGCGATCTCGGCGGCCCGGTCGTAGCCGATCTTCGGCGTGAGCGCCGTGACCAGCATCAGCGAAGAGTCCACGAGCTCCTGGATGCGATCGCGGACCGGCTCGAGCCCCTCGACGCAGAACTCGCGGAACGTCCGGCAGACGTCGGCGAGCAGCCGCGTCGAGTGGAGCAGGTTCTTGATCATCACCGGCTTGAACACGTTCAGCTCGAAGTTGCCCTGGGAGCCGGCGATCTTGATCGCGGTGTCGTTGCCGAACACCTGAACGGCCACCATCGTCATGGCCTCGGACTGCGTGGGGTTGACCTTGCCCGGCATGATCGACGAGCCCGGCTCGTTCTCGGGGAGCCGGAGCTCGCCGATGCCCGCTCGGGGGCCCGACCCCAGCCAGCGCACGTCGTTGGCGATCTTCATCAACGAGGCCGCCAGCGTGGCCAGCGCGCCGCTCATGAACACCACGCCGTCGTGGGCCGCGAGTGCCTGGAATGCGTTCGGCGCCGCGCTGAACGGCAGCCCGGTGAGCTCGGCGATCTTCGCCGCACATGCCTCGCCGAAGCCGGGCGGCGCGTTCAGCCCAGTGCCCACCGCGGTGCCGCCGATGGCGAGCTCGTACAGGCCCGGCAGCGCGGCCTCGATGCGCGTCAGGTCGGCGTCGAGCTGGGCCGCGTAGCCGCCGAACTCCTGCCCCAGCGTGAGCGGGACGGCGTCCTGGAGGTGCGTGCGGCCGATCTTCACGATGTCGGCGAACTCCTCTGCTCGTCGAGCGAGCGCGTCGCGCAGCTCCCGGACGTTCGGGAGCAGGTCGCGGACGACGGCGGTGGCCCCGGCGACGTGCATCGCGGTGGGGAAGGTGTCGTTCGACGACTGGGAGAGGTTCACGTGGTCGTTCGGGTGGATCGGCTTCTTCGATCCCATCTCGCCGCCGGCCATCTCGATGGCGCGGTTCGCGATGACCTCGTTGGCGTTCATGTTCGACTGGGTGCCGGAGCCGGTCTGCCAGACGTACAGCGGGAAGTGCTCGTCGAGCGACCCGCCGATGACCTCGTCGGCGGCGGAGACGATGAGCGTTCCGAGCTCCGGATCGAGCACACCGAGGTCGAGGTTGGCCTGCGCGGCCGCCTTCTTCAGGATGCCCATGGCACGGACGACCTCCACGGGCATGCGGTCGGCATCGGGCCATCCGATCGAGAAGTGGCGGATCGACCGCTGCGTCTGGGCTCCCCAGTAGCGGTCGGCGGGCACCTCGACGGCGCCCATCGAGTCGGTCTCGGTACGGGTCGCGGTCATCTCGCCTCCCTGCGGTTCCGGCCAGAGTCTCCCAGAGAGCGCCGCCGGGCCCATCGCGGGGCCGTTTCCCGTAGGCTCGGTTCGGACGGCCCGCGAGGGCCGAGCCCGAGCCGGAGGACGGTATGGACGAGGACTACCGCGACGACGCCGAAGCGGCCGACGAGCTGCGGGAGGAACCCGGCGTGCCCGACGATCCCGAGGTGCCGGAGGCCGACGCGCTCGAACAGACGCGGGACGTCCGACCGGCCGGCGACGATCTGCCCTCCGAGGTCGGCGACCGCCCGGAGGCGGATGCCCTGGAGCAGGCCCGGGCGATCGACGAAGACGACGAGGACCGTCGCTGAGGGCGGTTGTTATCGCCGCGCCGGCCGTCGCGCCGGCGTCACCTCGAGCGGCTCGGTGACCAGCCCATCGACGGGGGCGGGCACGGCCCCGCCTTCGACGTTCAGACGAGGCAGCCACCGGAGCCACCGGGGCAGGTACCAGTTCCAGTCGCCGAGCAGCCGCATGCTGGCCGGGACGAGCAGCGTCCGGACGATCGTCGCGTCCATGAACACCGCCACGGCGAGCCCGAACCCCATCTGCTGGAACGCGCCGAGCCGGCCGGCCGCGAACGCCCCGAACACGGTCACCATGATCAGGGCGGCGCCGGTGATGATCCCGGCCGTCGTGCGCAGACCGTAGGCGACCGCCTCCGTGTTGTCGCCGGTCTTGTCGTATTCCTCGCGGATCCGCGTCAACAGGAAGACGTGGTAGTCCATCGACAGGCCGAACAGGATCGAGAACAGGAACAGCGGAAGCCATGCCTCGATGGCCTCGACCCGGTCGAACCGAAACCCCAGCGCGTTGAAGAACTCGATGCCCACGCCCTTCTGGAACACCAGCGTCACGGCTCCATAGGCGGCCATCACCGACAGCAGGTTCATCAGGATGGCCTTCACCGGCACGACGATCGAGCGGAACACCACGGTGAGCAACAGGAACGAGAGCGTGAGCACGAAGGCGAGCACGACGAACTGGTTCGAATCGACGATGCCGAGGAAGTCGACGAACATCGCGGTGTTGCCGCCGACGAAGACCTCCACCCCCGGCACGTCGGCGAACGCGCTGGCCACGATCGAGCTTCGGAGCTCACGGATCCCGTCGAACGCCGCGTCGGTGCTCGGGTCGCCGGCCAGATAGGCCGACATGAGCACGGTCGATCCGTCTTTGGACGGCGTCACCGAGACCTGCTTGGAGAATGTCTCGTCCGAGACGATCCCCTGTTCGACCTCCCGCAGCGCCTCGCGCGCCGCCGAGGAGCTCACGTCGCCCGTCACGACGATCTGTGCCGGTTCGGTGGCCCCGCCGCTGCCGAACTCCTGCATCAGCGTGATGAACGCCTGCTTGGACGGCATGTCGTCGGGGAGAGCGCTCACGTTCTGCGTCGTGCCGCGGTGGAGCTGGAAGTAGAACGCCCCGAGGGACCCGAGCACCACGACGCTTGCGATCAGGAAGACCGCCGGCCGGGCCATGACCCTTCGGGTCAAGCGGTCCCAGAAGCCTCCTTGGGGATCGTGCGACGACTCCACCCGGGCGCGGCGCGACAGCCGGGGCCAGTTCACGCGGTCGCCGAGCAGGCCGATGACGGCCGGCAGCAAAGTCATCGACGCCGCGATCGCGGCGAACGTCACCAGCACGGCGCCGCCGGCGAGGCTGCGGAACATCGAGACCGGGATGATCAACATCCCGAGCAGGGCCAGGATCACGGTGGCGCCGCTGAAGAACACGGCCCGGCTGGCCGTGGCGCCGGACCGGCGGATCGCGTCGAGCTTCACGAAGCCCTTCTTCCGCTCCTCGCGGTAGCGGCTCACGATGAACAGGGAGTAGTCGATCCCGACCGCCAGGCCGACCATCGTGATGATGTTCTGGACGAACAGGTTGAAGCTCCAGAGCTGGCCCACCAGGGCGACCAGGCCCATCGCCACCGCGATCGCGAACAGACCCATGAAGATCGGGAGGACCGCGGCGACGATCGAGCCGAAGACCACGATGAGGACCATGAGGGCGACGACGAGCCCGATCGACTCGGAGGTGCGCATGTCCTCCTCGGCCACCTTCATGAAGTCGTTGAACAGCACCGCCTGGCCGGCGACCTGCACCTGGTACGTCCCGTTCGAGCTGCGGTCGGCCACGCCCCGCAGCTCGCGGACGATCTCCTCGGACTGGTCGGCGATGGGAACGGCGAGGAGGGTCGTCTTCCGGTCGACCGAGATGAGCGCGCGAGACTGGAGCGAGGCGTCGTATCCGCTGTAGGGAGCGGCCAGCAGGTCGGAGCCGCCCTCGCGGATCACGACGGCTTCGACGCTGCGGACCGCCTCGAGGAACGCCAGATTGCCGTGCACCGCCATGGGATGGCTCACGAGCACGAAGGCCTCGGGCGGGTCTGGTGAGGCCGCCTCCGTGCCCTCGTCGCCGGCCAGGCGCGCGAGCTGCGCCGGGGTGAGGACCTGGGCCCGGAAGCCGGAGGGCACCGCGAGCGCGACCGGCTCACGGAGCCGGTCGATGACGGGCTCGGGTTCGCCTCGGATCTGGAGCAGGAGGAGGGCGCCGTGGTCGTCCGGCGTGAACAGCGCCGCCTCCCAGGCCTCGGCGTCGGCGTACGTGACCACGGGGCCGGCGAGCACGGACGGGCCGAGCCGCTCGAGCTCTGCCTTGATGCCCTCGACGTAGGCGGCGTAGTCGTCGCTCCAGGTCTGGGTCTCGGAGCCGACGATGACGTATTCGGTCTCCATCTCCGCCGCCCCGCCGAACTGCGTGCGGATGACGTCTTCGGCGCGCATCGACTCCGGCTGGTTGGTGAACGCCATGTCGTCGGTCAACACGTCCCCGAGGACGGTGGCGCTGAGGAACCCCATCAAGGTGATGACGAGGACCCACGCGCCGAGCGTTCGCCACGGGTGCCGACTGGTGACGGCGGCGAGGGTCTCCGGGTTGAGCTTCATGGTCGTCCCCTCCCTGCACGTGAACACCGCCACGCTGCGGCCTGTGGGGAGAGGTCGTCAGGGTCCAACGGCACGGGCGATCGGGGGCGTTCGGGCCCGCGGACGTCGGGTCCGTCGGCGCATCCTGCCGGACCGTGCCGGTGCTCGACCGCCGTCGGGCGGTCGGCTACCCTCGCCGTCCCGGCAGGAGGTCTCGCCACGTCCGTCACCGTCAGGAAGCTCCTCTGCGCGGCGCTCGCCGGCGCGCTCCTCGTGCCGCTCCTCGGCCCCGCGGCGGCGCTCGGAGCCGGTCCCTCCGGGGGGACCGGGTTCGCCGGGGCGTCGGGTGACGCCGCGACGGCGGGCCCTGGGTCGGTGCCCGCCCAGCCGGCCCGGGCGCTTCCCGGGATCGACGTCTCGCACTGGCAAGGGACGATCGACTGGGCGGCGGTGGCGGTGTCCGGCCAGCGGTTCGCGATCGCCAAGGCCACGGAGGGCCGGACCTTGGTGGACTCGACGTACGTGAACAA
Organism: Actinomycetota bacterium; assembly: GCA_035461565.1. Taxonomy (GTDB): domain Bacteria; phylum Actinomycetota; class UBA4738; order UBA4738; family HRBIN12; genus CALGFI01. The sequence continues at coordinate 4,565 of DATHVC010000274.1, read as the reverse complement.
CAAGTTCGGAGCCCAGGCCAACGGGATCACGTTCGGCGCCTATCACTTCGCGCAGCCCGACGACTCGGCCGGGGATGCCATCGCGGAGGCGGACCACTTCGTGGACACGGCCCAGCTCCTGCCGGGCAACCTGATCCCCGTGCTCGACCTCGAGCGGACCGGCGGGTTGTCTCCGGCCGAGCTGACCACGTGGATCCTGACCTGGCTCGGCCGGGTGACCGAGCGGCTCGGCGTCCGCCCCATGGTGTACACGAGCCCGGCGGGCTGGGAGAACCGAACCGGCGACACGACGGCGGTGGTGGAGGCGGGTTACGACCTGTTGTGGATCGCCCACTGGGGAGTGGCCGAGCCACGCCTGCCCGCGGGGAACTGGGGAGGCCACGGCTGGACGTTCTGGCAGTACTCGAGCTGCGGCTCGGTCCCGGGGATCGAAGGGTGCGTGGACGTGGACTGGTACGCCTCATCCGATCTCGCGGCCGTGATGATCCCGAACCCCGACGTGCAGCCGCCCACGGCGACGATCCGGGCGCCGCTCGGCGTGGCCGATCCCCTGGTGGTCTCCTTCAACGAGGGCGTTCGCCAGGTGCGCCCCACCAACGTCTTCGTCCTGTCCACCACGACCGGCGCACCCCTCGATGCGGCCGCCACGTGCCGTTCGCGCACGGGCGCGGCCGTCGATTGCTCGACCGGCACCGTTCGAACGGTAGAGGTCCATCCGGTCAACCCGCTCGTCCCGGGCGAGTCCTACGAAGGGGTGGTCAACCCGCCGGGCGTGCCGTTCCCGGTCGTTGATCGCAACGGGAACGCGGCGCCGCCCACCGCCCTGCCGTTCGCGCCCTCGACCGCGGTGGAGCAGGACGATTCGTCGGTGACGGCCGCCTGGGCGACCGTGGCCGACCGTCGCGCCGTCGGCCGGAGCTACCTGGTCGAACGCAGCGCCGGGGCCACCGCCTCGTTCTCCTTCGTCGGCCGCTCGGTCACGTGGGTCACGGTGGCCGGCCCCGACCAGGGTCGGGCCGCAGTGTGGATCGACGGCGTCCGCCGTGGCGCGTTCGACCAGCATTCGACGAGGCCCTCCTTCGGGGTCGAACGGACCTTCGGCGGCCTGGCGCGGGGCCCCCACACGATCGCGATCCGGGTGCTGGGGACGGCGTCGCCGGGTGCAACCGACACGAAGGTCGTGGTGGACGCGTTCGTCACGCCGTCGGGGACGATCCGCACGCCCACCGTCGCGGCGTCGTGGGGGACGATCCGCGCGTCCCGGGCGTCGGGCGGCGCCGTCGCGGCCAGCGACCTCGCCGACGCCTCGATCAGCTTCACCTTCCGCGGCACGGGGGTGGACTGGACGACCGTTCGGGACCGGCGGCAGGGTCGCGCGGCCGTCTATCTGGACGGGATGTTGCTTCGAACCGTGAACAACTACGCGGCCGAGCCCACGTTCGGCGTGGTGCGCTCGATCGATGGCCTCGAGGCGGGGCTGCACACCCTGCGGATCGTCGTGCTCGGCGAGTCGCGCCGGGTGTCGAAGGGTACGTTCGTCTCGGTCGACCGTCTGGAGGTCCGGCTCTGAGGCGAACGTTCCGTCTCGCGATCGCGTTCGGCATCGCCGCCGCGTCGGTCGGCGTCGTCGTCCCGGCCGCCGCGGCGACGCCGCGATGTTTCGGCCGACCGGCGACGATCGTCGGGACGAGTCGGGACGACACGCTGATCGGGACGCCGGGTCGCGACGTCATCGTGGGCCTAGGCGGGTGGGACGTGATCGAGGGCCGGGGCGGTGACGACCTCCTCTGCGGCGGCAACGATCCCGACATCATCCGCGGGGGTGCCGGCGCCGACCGGATCCACGGCGGCCGCGGGTCCGATACCGCACACGGCGGACCCGGCAACGACCGGATCTGGACCGGCGTGGGGAGCGTGGAGGCGTTGTTCGGCGGTCGCGGGAACGACCGGCTGTTCGGCGGCCGCGGGTCGTTCGACGGCCTGATCGGCGGGCCGGGCGACGACCGGCTGGACGGCGGCCCCGGGCTCGACCTCGCCGAGTTCTGGGACTCGCCGGCGGGGGTCGTGGTCGACCTCGAGGCCGGCTCGGCGTCCGGGCACGGCTCGGACGTGCTGATGAGGATCGAAGGGGCGGTCGGCTCCAACCACGACGACGTCCTGCTCGGCGACGACGGGTCGAACCTGCTCGTGGGCCAGGACGGTGACGACGAGATCCGGGCCCGAGGCTCCGGGACGTTCTCCGACGTGGGCGCCGACCTCCTGGACGGCGGCGATGGCGACGACGTCCTCGACGGCGGTGACGGCGACGACGTCGTGACCTATGAAGACTCGCCGGGCGCAGTCGTGGTGGACCTGGGCGCCGGGGTCGCGACGGGGTGGGGGACCGACGTGCTCATTGGCGTCGAGGGCGCGATCGGCTCGGTGTTCGACGACACCCTGTCGGGCGACGGGAGCGACAACGCGCTGGCCGGGTGGGAGGGCGACGACTCGTTGACGGGCGCCGACGGGGACGACCTCCTCCTCGGCGAGGGGGGCACGGACCGGGCGGACGGTGGTTCCGGAGTGGACACGTGCGACGCGGAGGTCGAGGTGGCGTGCGAGGCCGATCCTGCTGCCGGGCCCCGGAACCTGCGAGCGCCGTTCGCCGCGGCCTGGCAGCGCCGCGTCGCGCCCGTCGGGTAGCGGAGCCGCGGTGCGCGTCGATCGCGGGTTCGAGCCCCTCGCCACCGAACGCCTGCTGCTGCGCCGATCCCATCCCGACGACGCCGAGGCCATCTCGGCGTACCGGAGCGATCCGGAGGTCCGCCGCAACCAGGGATGGGCGCGGACGGACGCCGCGTGGATCCGTGCGGAGATCGAGCAGATGGCGGCCCGAGCGCCCGGCGAGCCCGGGTGGGTGCAGTTCTCCGTCGAGGAGCGAGCCGGCGGGCGTCTGGTGGGGGACGTCGGCTTGTGCCCGGCGGACGGGGAGCCCGGGGTGATCAAGGTCGGCTACACGATGGCCCCGCACGTCCAGGGCCGCGGCTACGCCACGGAGGCCGTGCGTGCCCTGACCGACTACGCGTTCGACCGGCTGGGGGCCGGGGTCGTTCGCGCGTACGCGAGCGCCGACAACGTTGCGTCGGTCCGCGTGGCCGAGAAGGTCGGGCTCCGGCTCGTGGAGCGGATCGAGCACCGAGAGGGCCCGGAGCGGTGGGTGGGAGTCCGGTACGAGCTTGCCCGCGAGGACCGGCCGGGCCGATCCGGATTGCGCGACCGGCCGGGCAGGGGCTAGGGTCGAGGCGTCCACGTCCTGCCCCCGAAGGAGGGACGCCCATGAGAAGGACGACGGGAATCGTCGTCGTTGCTTTGGCCGTGGTCGCCGGACTGGCGATCCCGGCCGCCGGTCGCGATCGGCCGTTCAACACCTCGCAGCTGATCGCGATGAAGCTGCTACCGGCGCCTCAGCAGTTCGATCTGCCCGGGCTGGCCGGCGGGCAGTTCAGCAAGAAGCAGATCGAGCGGTTCCGTTGTGAGAGCTCCGGCGACCCCTCGGCGGTCGTCGACCTGAGCTGCAATGTCGAGGAGTTCGGCCAGGACTACGCGCCCGACAACGAGATCGCGGTCGCGGTCGATCCCCTGGACCCGGACCACATCCTGGCGGGGTCGAACGACTACTTCTACCGGTTCAACAACGCCACCGGAGCCCGGCAGGCCATCGTCCCGACCGGGTTCTTCACCTCGTTCGACGGCGGCCAGACCTGGGTGGACGGCCAGGTGCCGATGCAGTCGGGCAACGGCGCCGGGGACCCGGCTCCCGCGTTCAACTCGGCCTTCCCGTGTCCGGACGACGAGGATTGCAGCATGGCCCTGATGGCGCAGCTCGAGAACGTCGCCGGACAGGGCGGCTTCTGGGTGGCTCAGGGCAACGTGTCGGTGAGCCGGTCGCTCGACGGAGGGCTCACCTGGGAGAAGCCGGTGGTCGTGTTCAAGGGCCAGGGCACCGGGATCGGCCCCGCCAACCGGGCCGTCTTCTACGACAAGGAGTACATCGCGGTCGATAACTGGCCGGACTCTCCGTTCTTCGGCCGGATCTACGTGACGACCACGAAGTTCGTCAACGGCCCCCACGGTGCGTACACGGAGTCTCCGATCCTCCTGTCCTACTCCGACGACGGCGGGGTCACGTGGTCGACCCCGGCCGAGATCTCGGGCTCGAACCCCGACTTCTGCACGTACCAGGAGACGGGTCCCGACGCCGAATGTGATGAGGACCAGTTCAGCTACCCGGTCGTTGCCAACGACGGGACGCTGTACGTGCACTTCCTCAACGGACAGAACGAGGACGAGTGGGAGGTCCCCTTCGACTTCGACAGCCAGATCATGGTGGTGCGCTCGGACGACGGCGGCGACACGTTCGCCGACCCGGTGCCGGTCGTGCAGCTCGAGGACGGCCTGTCGGACATGCCCTACTCGGTGATCTTCCGGCAGACGGTGTGGGGTCACCAGATCCGCTGGGCCGCCGCCGGCACGATCGCCGTGGACCCGAACGACCCCAACACGCTCTCGGTGATCTGGGCCGACCG
>DATHVC010000273.1:0-4280 GCA_035461565.1 Actinomycetota bacterium | reverse complement strand
ATCCCCTCCCGCTGGTCGTGCGTGCCGAACAGCTGGACGAACACGTCCCGCTCGACCTCCAGTCCTCCCTCCACATCGAGGTCGCCGGCGGCGGCCAGGGCGCGTTTGGCCGCCCCGTAGGCGAGCGTGGGCCCGGCCGCGAGCCGACGGGCCTGCCGAAGGGCCTCGGCGTGGGCGGTCCCCTCCACCGAAGCCGAGTCGACCAGGCCAATCGCCAGGGCCTCCTCGGTCTCGACGTGCCGGCCGGAGAGCACCAGCTCTCGGGCCCGGGCCAGGCCGATCAGGCGGGGCAGGCGCTGGGTCCCGCCGGCGCCGGGGATGATGCCGAGCCGGATCTCCGGCAGGCCCAGGCGGGCCCCTCGCCCGGCGATCCGCAGGTCGCAGGCCAGCGCCAGCTCGAGTCCACCGCCCAGCGCGGCCCCGTCGATCGCGGCGATCACCGGCTTTGGGACCGCCTCGAGGTCGCGGCAGGCCTGCTCCAGCGCCCCCACGTCCTGGGCGACCTCCTCGGGGCCGAAGTCCACCATCACCTTGATGTCGGCTCCCGCCGCGAAGACCCGTTCGCCGCCCCAGACCACGACGGCGCGAACGGCGTCCGCCGCGGCGACCGTTCGCGCGGCCTCGGAGATCTCGAGCGAGACCGGGCGGAACAGGGCGTTCGCGGGGGGCCGGTCGATCCGGATCGTGGCCACCGGCCCGTCGGTCTCGACACGCACGAACTCCCCCATCGCCGGCTTATCCTCGCAGACCGGGCGGGGATCCCTGCGCTCGGCGGCCATCCTCTTGCACCTGCAACCCACTGCTACAATGACCCTTGATGCAGCAGCCGACGACGCAGGGGGTCATCGACGTCTTGCGGCAACGGGGGCTCCGAATGACCCCCCAGCGCCGGGCGATCGTGGCCGAGATCATGCGCACGCAAGGTCACATCTCCCCCACCAACCTGGCCCGCAAGGTGCAGGGCGAGATGCCGGGCGTGAACGCGTCCACCATCTACCGGACCTTGGCCCTGCTCGAGGAGGTGGGGGTCCTGGCGCACGCCCACCTGGAGAGCGGGGCGGAATACCACCGCACCGAGGAGGCCGGCCACGTCCACCTGACGTGTTCGAACTGCGGAGCCGAAGACGACCTCTCGATGGACGAGGCGGATGCGCTGGTCCGCCTGATCGAACGGCACCATCGGTTCCGGCCGGATCTCACCCACTTCGCGATCAGCGGGTTGTGCGCCGAGTGTCAGGACGCACTGGCCGGTTGACTCACCCCACGTGGGCGTCGAGGGCGGCCTCCGGCAGCCGCCGGCGGCGGACCGCGGATACCACGAACGCCAGCACGAACATTGCCGATGCCGTCAGGACCACGGCCGGCCCCGAGGCCCAGTCGAGGTAGTAGGACAGGTAGACGCCGGCGAAGCCGCAGAACCCTCCCACGGCGACCGAGATCCACATCATGCGATGGAAGCTGTCGGTGAGCAGCCGGGCGATCACCGGCGGGATGATGAGCGCCGCGGCGATCAGCACCACGCCGAGCACCTGCATGCAGACCGTGATGACGGCCGTGAGGACGACCGCGAGCAGAACGTCCATCCGCAGGGTCGACACCCCCGAAACCTCGGCCACCTCGGGATCGAAGGTCGAGAACAGGAGCCTCCGGTACTGGAAGAAGACGACGGCCGCCGCCACGAGCGCGACCGCCGCGACGATCAACACGTCGCCCCGCTTCACACCGAGGACGTTGCCGAACAACGCCGCCTCGAAGTTCCTCGTGAACGATCCGATCACCGAGATGATGACGATGCCGACGGCGAACGCCGCGTTCGTGATGACGCCGATGGCCGCGTCCGCCCCGATGGAGCGCCGGCGCGCGATGAGCAGGATCAACACGGCCGAGACGAATCCGGCCAATCCGGCGCCGACATAGAAGTTGACCTGGAGCGCGTACCCGGCCGCCGCTCCGCCGAAGATGGCGTGCGACAGGCCGTGCCCGATGTAGCTCATCCCTCGGAGCACGACGTAGACGCCTACCAGCCCGCACAACGCGCCGGCGAGCGTCGCCACGACGATGGCGTTCTGGAAGAACTCGTAGCTGAACGGCTCACGCAGGATGTCCATGGTGCCCTTCCCGGAGCGGCACGACGGTGGCGCCCGCTTCCTCATCCAATCCCGGGTACCGCTCGACCACGACCGGCATGCCGCCGTGGGACAGGACCTCCAACGGGGCGCCGTAGGTGCGCTCGAGGACCTCGGGCGTGAGGACCTCCTGGGGCCGACCCACCGCGATCACTTGGCGGTTGAGGCAGACCAGCCGCGGCAGGTGGGCCGCGATCCCGTTCAGGTCGTGCGTGGTGATCACGACCGCGAGGCCTTCGTGATGCAGCTCGTGGATCAGGTGCATCACGTCGTGCCGGGTGCGTACGTCCACGCCGCTCGTCGGCTCGTCCATCAACAGCAGTCGCGGACGCCGCAGCATGGCCCGGGCGATGAACACCCGCTGCTGCTGGCCGCCGGACAGCTCGCGGATGTGACGCTCGGCCAGTTCGCCGATGCCGAGCCGCTCCAGGACCTCGCCGGCCTCGCGGAGCTCGGCCTTCGAGGCCCACGGGAGCCGGCGCCCGTCGATCCGGGACATCAGGACGGCCTCGCGGACCCGGACGGGGAAATACCAGTTCACCGTCTCGACCTGGGGGACGTACCCCACCGTGGCCGAACGGTCCCGGTGGATCCGTCCGGCGATCGGGCGCACCGTTCCGGCGATCGCCCGGAGCAACGTGGTCTTGCCGCTCCCGCTCGGGCCGACCACGCCGACGAAGTCGCCCTCGACGACCGACAGGTCCACATTGACCAGCACCGGCTCGCGACCATATCGGCAGGTCACCGTGTCGAACCGCACGAGCTCCGTCACGAGCGGTACTCCACGGTGTCGCCGGGCTGGAGGTTCGACACGTCGAAGCCCTCGAACGGCGACACGTCCCCGCCGAGCGCACCCATGAACGTGCGGAAGTCGAAGACCATCAGGCCGAGGTAGCTGTGTTCGGGGTCTCCGTTCTCACCGGGCAGGTCGTCGTCGCGCAGGTCGTCGATGTAGTCCGCGCCCGTCTCGGCGGCGATCTGCTCGAGCACCGGGCTCGGGAAGACCTCCGAGCCGAAGATCGCCGGCACCCGCTCCTCCCGGATCTGGTCGATCAGGTTCGCCACCTCTCGCGCGGTCGGCTCGGCGAAGTCCGCGGGCTGGATCGCGCCGATCACGGTCCAGCCGTATTCGCGGGCGAAATACGGGAACGAGTCGTGGTAGGTCAGTAACTTGCGGTTCTCCGGCGGCACGGTTTCGGTCACTTGCCGGACCAGCGCGTCGAGCTCGTCCAGGCGCTCCGCGAACGCCTCGTAATTCGCCTCGAAACGCGCGGCATTGTCCGGGTCGAGCTCCGACACGGTGTCCTTCACGATCTCGGCGAACCGTTTCGCGTACGGGGGATTCGTCCAGAGGTGCGGGTTCGGGTCCCCTCGCTCCTCGGGGAACGAGAAGTCGAAGATGTACTCCTCGGGGGTGATCGTGCGGTCGCCGAGGGCAACGATCTCCACGGCGTTGCCAACGTTGGCTTCGGCCAGCTCTCTCGTCGGCTCCTCAAGGTGCAGGCCGTTGATGAACACCACGTCCGCCTCGGCCATCGCCGCGGCGTCGGAGGGCGCCGGCTCGAACGTGTGGCTGTTCGTTCCCTCCGGGACGATCCCGATCACCCTGGCTCGATGGCCGGCCACGTTCTGGACGATGTTCGTGATCGGCGAGACCGTCGTGACGATCCGCAGCCGGTCGTCGTCGGGTCCACCGGCGCCGTTCGAGCACGCGGCGGCCGCGATCGCCGACGCCGCCGCCGCGACCAGCCACCTCTTCATCCCCGAAGCGCCTCCACCCCGTCGCAGTCAGCCAGGGTAGCCCCAGATGCAATTACTTGCAACAGATTGCCGATGCAGGTTCTTCCCGAGTCAGAAGCGAGGGGTCTCGGTGTAGTCGCCGAACACCTCGCGCAGGGCCCCGACGACCTCCCCCTCCGTGCAGGAGGCCCGGGCGCAGTCGACCAGCGGTAGGACGAGGTTCTCGTCGGTGCGGGCGGTCTCGGTCAGGCGCTGCAGAGCGGCGCGGGCCGCGCCGTCGTCCCGGCCGGCCCGGACGAGCCGGAGCCGGTCGATCTGCTGCCGCTCCACCTCGGGCGGGATCTCGAGCACGTCTATCGGCGGTTCGTCCTCGTCGACGAACGCCGTCACCCCCACCTTCGTGAGGTCGCCGCG
>DATHVC010000272.1:0-7111 GCA_035461565.1 Actinomycetota bacterium | reverse complement strand
ACGCCGGAGATGCGCAAGGCGATGGGCGAGCAGGCCGTCGCGCTGGCGCGGGCGGTTGGATATTATTCGGCGGGCACGGTCGAGCTGATCGTCTCCGGCGCTGACCCGACCGGCAAGAGCTTCTACTTCCTGGAGATGAACACGCGGCTGCAGGTCGAACACACCGTCACCGAGATGGTCACCGGCCTGGACCTGGTCGCCGTCCAGATCGGCGTCGCGCTCGGCGAGAAGCTCGACCTGGACCACGTCCGTCCGTCCGGACACGCCATCCAGTGTCGGATCAACGCGGAGGACCCCGCGCGCAACTTCCTCCCCGGCCCAGGCCGCGTGACCGCCTACCGAGAGCCCTCGGGGCCGTTCGTGCGGGTCGACTCGTTCATCGAGGCGGGGCGGGAGGTGCCGGCCGACTACGACTCGATGTTCTCCAAGGTGATCGTGTCCGCCGAGACGCGGTCGCGCGCCATCTCGCGAATGGTCCGCGCGCTGGGCGAATACCGGGTGGAAGGTGTCCCCACCACGATCCCCCTCCACCGCTGGATCCTCCAGAGCCGCGCGTTCCGCAAGGCCACCCACACGACGACGTGGCTCGAGAAGGCTCTTCGCGACGCCGAGCTGGACCTGCCCGACGACGGTGACGCACCCGCGGCCGAGGCCAAGCCGACCGTCCCGGCCGAGCTGCTGCTCGAGGTGGACGGCCGCCGGGTCGAGGTCCGGATCTTCGACCATCGCCGCGAGTCCGCCCCGCGGCCGCCGAGCCGCCAGACCGCCCATCACGACGGCACCGTCCACAGCGAGGTTCACGCGCAGATGCAGGGGACGATCCTCCGGGTCCTCGTCGAGCCCGGCCAGGAGATCCAGGCCGGGGACGTGGTCTGCATCCTCGAGGCGATGAAGATGGAGAACGCCGTCCCGGCGCCGCGCGAAGGAGTGGTCTCGGAGGTCCGGATTCGCGAGGGTCAGGTGGTCCAGGCGGGCGACACGCTCGTCGTTCTGGACTGACCGCGGCGCGTCGGGAGCCCGGGCGTCTCAGGAGCCCGGACGGCCCCAACCGGCGCGGCCGGTGATCCGAAACCCGCTGTCGTGGATCTTGTAGCCGCGATTGATCGAGACCAGCAGCGCCGTCAGCGTCTCGACGATCCGCGCCTGCGACAGGAGCCCCGCGTCCACCCATCGGAGATCGGGGATCTGGTCGATCAGCTCGCCGACCGTCGCCTTCGCCTCCGGGTCGTCGCCGCAGACCAACACGTCGCTGTCCATGGGCCGCTCAAGCGCCTGGAGCTGTTCGGCCGAGATCGTGTGGAACGCCGCGGTCATCCGAACGGCCGGATCCAGGATCGCCGCGGCCTGTTCGGCCGCCGAACCGTGCCACGGCCGAACCACGTGCCAGGCCCGCCCGCCGACCGCCGTCGCCAGCGGGCTCGTGGCGTCGCACACGATCGTCCCGGGGGCGATATGCCTCTTGATGGCCCGGTAGATGTCCGCCTGGCCGGCGAACGGGACCGTGACGAACACGACCTCGCCGCTCGCGGCGGCCTGTTCGTTGGTCGTACCCGAGACCTCGGCGTCCTCGCCGAGGAGGCCCCGGGCATCGGCGGCACGGCCGGCGCCCTTCTCCTCGGACCGGGACCCGATCACGACGTGATGACCGACCCGGGCCAACCGCAGCGTCAGGCCGAACCCCTCCTCCCCGGTGCCGCCGATCACCGCCAGCTTCATGGCCGGAAGGCTAACGGACGGCGAGGGGCGTCCGGAGGTCGCTCGGCCCGGGTCGCAAGGACCTGGAGTCCCTCGGCGGCCGACGGCATCACGCGGGCCGGTACTCGCCGAACACGTCGCGAAGGACGTCGGCGACCTCGCCGAGCGTGGCCCTGGCCCGGAGCGCCTCGCGCATCGGGGGGAGCAGGTTGGCGGTGCCTTCGGCGGCGGCGCGGACCTCGGCAAGAGCCGACCGGACCGCCGCGTCGTCGCGCCTCGCGCGGAGCGAGCCGACGCGTTCGATCTGCCGATCCACCTCCGCCTGGCCGATCCGCAGGAGCTCGACGGGTCGCTCCCGCGAGTCCTCGAAGCGGTTCACGCCGACGACCACACGCTCGCCCGATTCGACGCCCTGCTGGATCCGGTAGGCCGCCTCGTGGATCTCGTCCTGGTAGAAGCCGGCCTCGATGGCAGCCACCGCGCCACCGAGCTCGTCGATCCGATCCAGGTATTCGACGGCGCGAGCTTCGATCTCGTCGGTGAGGGCCTCCACGTAATACGAGCCGCCGAGCGGGTCGGCGACGTTCGCCACCCCCGTCTCGTATCCGAGGATCTGTTGGGTCCGCAGGGCCACCTTGGCCGCCCGCTCTGTCGGCAGCGCGAGGGCCTCGTCGAACGAGTTCGTGTGCAGGGACTGGGTCCCGCCGAGCACCGCCGCCAGCGCCTCGAGCGCCGTCCGCACCACGTTGTTCTCGGGCTGCTGGGCCGTGAGCGTGGCCCCACCGGTCTGCGTGTGGAACCGCAACATGAGGCTTCGTGGGTCCCGGGCCTCGAACCGCTCGGCCATGATGTGCGCCCACATCCGCCGGGCCGCCCGGAACTTCGCGATCTCCTCGAAGAAGGCCATGTGACAGGCGAAGAAGAACGACAGCCGCGGGCCGAACGCATCGACGGCGAGCCCGGCGTCCAGCGCGGCCTGGACGTATGCGATGCCGTTGGCGAGCGTGAAGGCGACCTCCTGCACGGCGGTCGCCCCGGCCTCGCGCATGTGGTAGCCGCTGATCGAGATGGTGTTCCACCGCGGGATCCGCTCGCCGCAATAGGCGAACAGGTCCGTGATCAACCGCATCGACGGTCGCGGCGGGTAGATGTAGGTGCCGCGGGCCGCGTATTCCTTCAGGAGGTCGTTCTGGACCGTCCCCGAGAGCCGGGTGGGTTCGATCCCGCGCTCCTCGGCCACGAGCTCGTAGAGGAGCAGCAGGATCGGCGCGGTGGCGTTGATGGTCATCGAGGTCGAAACCGACTCGAGGGGGATCTCGTCGAGGAGCCGGTGCATGTCCTCGATCGAGTCGATCGCCACCCCGGTGCGGCCGACCTCCCCCTCGGCGCGGGCATGATCGGAGTCCAGACCCATCTGGGTCGGCAGGTCGAACGCCACCGACAGGCCGGTCTGCCCGTGGTCGAGCAGGTACCGGAAGCGCCGGTTCGTCTCCTCGGCCGTGGCCATGCCCGCGTACTGGCGCATCGTCCACAGGCGATCCCGGTACATCGCCGGGTGGATCCCGCGGGTGAACGGCGGCTCGCCGGGCCGTCCCAAGGTCGACGTCTCGGCGTCGCCGGGTCGGTAGACCGGCCGGAGCTCGATCCCCGAGTCGGTGACGCGGCGAGGATCGTCCATCGCTGCGTCCAGCCTAGCCGGTAGCATCCATCGTCGTGGACATCGTGGATCCGCGGATCGAGACCTACATGCGGTCGCTGCTGGCCCGCTACGACGAACCCGTGCTGCTCGAGATGGAGGACGAGGGAGAACGGCGGGGGTTCCCCATCATCGGCCGCCTGGTCGGGGTCACGGTGGAGCTCCTGGCAAGATCCGTGAAGGCCCGGCGCGTGTTCGAGCTCGGCTCCGGGTTCGGCTACTCCGCCTACTGGTTCTCCCGCGCCGTGGGCCGCGAGGGCGAGGTGCACTGCACCGACGGCGACCCCGGCAACGAACCGAAAGCCCTCCAGGCGCTCGGGCGGGCCGGGCTCGACGGGCCGATCCGTTGGCACGTGGGCGACGCCGTCACCGCGCTGAACGTCGTGGAGGGATCGTTCGACGTGGTCTACAACGACATCGACAAGCAGGGATACCCCGATGCCTGGCGCGCCGCCCGCGATCGCATCCGGCCCGGCGGCCTGTACCTGTGCGACAACGTGCTCTGGGATGGCTCCGTGGCCGATCCGGACGGCGACCACGGCCGGAGCCGGGAGACCACCGACGCCGTGATCGAGCACAATCGGCTCGTCTCCGAAGACGACCGGTTCGTGTCCTCGATCGTGCCGACGCGCGACGGGCTGTTCGCCGCGCTGCGCGTGGCCTGACGGCGCTCCCCTCGGCGTTGTCCGCCGCGGAGTAGACTCCGCCCGGTCCGCCGACGGCTCGTCGCCCGGGCGGATGCCCGGCCGACGGTAGGCTGAAGGTTCGGAGGACGATGGCCAAGCGGAAGTCCGACGTCGGGACGCTCTACAAGGGGAGCCCGGGACAGTGGTCCTGGCTGGCCCACCGCATCACCGGCGTCGCCATCATCCTGTTCCTGTTCGCCCACGTCGTGGACACGGCCGTGGTTGGCTGGGGACCCGAGGCCTACAACAAGGTGGTCTCCGTCTACCACAACTGGGTCGTCAAGCTGCTCGAGCTCGGGCTGGTGGCGGCGGTCCTGTACCACGCGATCAACGGCGTCAAGATCATGGTCTTCGACTTCTGGCCGTCCACCACCCGGTACATGAAGCCCATCTCGGCCGCCACCACGGCCGTGTTCCTCGCGAGCATGGTCCCGGTGACCTGGATCATGGGCTTCAGCATCCTGCGCACCGCGGGGGTCATCGAATGAACGTCGAAGCCGCCCCGCGCCCGGCCGCCACGCCGTCTCCCCGCGGCGGGTTCCTCGGCTACCGAGGGCGCGAACGTCCGGCCGGCGGATTCGAGCTGTGGTCGTGGTTGTTCATGCGCGTCAGCGGCATCGTGTTGCTGTTCCTGGCCGTCGGGCACGTCCTGATCATGCACGTGATCGACGAAGGGGTGGACCGCGTCGATTTCGGCTTCGTCGCCACCCGCTGGGGCAGCCCGTTCTGGCGCACGTGGGACTGGGCGATGCTGGTGCTCGCGCTGGCCCACGGCATCAACGGGCTCCGGGTCATCGTGCAGGACTACGTCCGCTGGCCCGGGGTTCGGTTCGCCGCGAACATGGTGTTCGCGATCATCGGCTTCGGACTGTTCGTGCTCGGAACGGTCATCGTCTTCACGTTCGACCCGAGCAAGTGGCCCGGGGCGGTGTGACCGCATGACCACCGTCCACACGTACGACGTGGTGATCGTCGGCGCCGGCGGCGCGGGGCTCCGCGCCGCCATCGAGGCCGCGGACGGCGTTCGCACCGCCGTGATCTCGAAGCTCTACCCCACCCGGTCGCACACCGGGACCGCCCAGGGAGGGGTCTGCGCGGCCCTGGCGAACGTGGAGGAGGACTCCCCCGAGTGGCACGCCTTCGACACGGTGAAAGGCGGGGACTACCTGGTCGACCAGCCGGCCGCCCAGCTGATGTGCGAGGAGGCCGTGGACGCCATCTACGAGCTCGAGCACTGGGGGCTGCCGTTCAACCGGACGCCCGACGGCAAGATCGACCAGCGGCGCTTCGGCGGGCACACCCGCAACCACGGCGAGGCGCCGGTGAAGCGGGCCTGTTACGCGGCCGACCGGACCGGCCACATGATCCTCCAGACGCTCTACCAACAGTGCGTCAAACGCAACATCCGGTTCTTCAACGAGTTCTACGTCCTGGACCAGCTCCTGGAGGAGGGCCGGTGTGCCGGCGTCGTCGCCTACGAGCTCGCCACGGGGGAGCTCCACGTGTTCCGCGCGAACGCCGTCGTGTACGCCACAGGCGGGTACGGCCGGATGTTCAAGGTGTCCTCGAACGCCCACACGTTGACGGGCGACGGGCCGGCCGTTCTGTACCGACGGGGCATCCCGCTCGAGGACATGGAGTTCTTCCAGTTCCACCCGACGGGCGTCTACAAGATGGGCATCCTCCTCTCGGAGGCCGTCCGCGGCGAAGGCGGCATCCTCCTGAACTCCGAAGAGGAGCGCTTCATGGAGCGCTACGCGCCGACGGTGAAGGACCTCGCGCCGCGAGACATGGTCAGCCGGGCCATCTTCCAGGAGATCAAGGAGGGCCGCGGCGCCGGACCGAACCGCGACGCGGTGTGGCTCGACGTTCGGCACCTGCCGCGCGACGTGATCGAGGAGAAGCTCCCCGACGTGACGGAGTTCGCCCGGGTCTACCTCGGCGTCGAACCCACCACGGAGCTCGTGCCCATCCAGCCCACGGCGCACTACGCCATGGGCGGCATCCCAACCGACGTGGAGGGGCAGGTCGTGATCGGCGAGGACGAGACGCCGGTGCCCGGGCTGTACGCGGCCGGCGAATGCGCCTGCGTGAGCGTGCACGGGGCCAACCGGCTGGGCACGAATTCGCTGCTCGACATCGTGGTGTTCGGCAAACGCAGCGGCCGGCACGCGGCGGCGTTCGCGAAGGACGCCGACCTGCCCGAGCTTCCCGAGCGGCCGGAGGGGTTCGTGGCCGACCAGCTCGAGGGACTCTCGGGGCGCTCCGAGGGGGCCAACGCGGCGGATATCCGCAACGAGCTCCAGGAGCAGATGCAGGACCTGGCGTTCGTCGTCCGGACCGAGGAGAGCCTGCGGAAGATGCAGGAGATCCTGGCGGGCCTGCACGATCGGTTCGAGCTCGTCTACGTCCAGGACACGGGCAAGCGCTACAACACCGAGCTCATGGAGGTGGTCGAGCTCGGGTTCCTCCTCGACTGCTCCGACACGCTCGTGGCTGCGGCGCTGGCCCGTGACGAGAGCCGGGGCGGCCACTTCCGCGAGGACCACCCGCTGCGCGACGACGCGAACTGGCTTCGCCACTCGCTGGCGTATCGCGAGCCCGACGGCTCGGTCCGCCTGGAGACCAAGCCGGTGAAGCTCGGCCCGTACGTCCCGATGGAGCGGAAGTATTGATGGAGCTCGGGGAGGTCCTGGAGAGCTCCGACCGCCGGGAGGCCGGCGCGTCCAACCGCGTGTCGCTCACGCTGAAGATCCGCCGCTACAACCCCGAGCTGCGCGGCGAGGAATCCTGGTGGGACGAGTTCACCATCGAGGCCGAGCCGGACGACCGGCTGCTCGATGCCCTCCACCAGGTCAAGTGGTACCACGACGGCACGCTCGCCCTGCGGCGTTCGTGCGCGCACGGGATCTGCGGCTCGGACGCGATGATGATCAACGGGCGCAACGCGCTGGCCTGCAAGGTCATCGTCCGCGACCTGGTCCCGAACGTGACGGTGGAGCCGATCCGCGGCCTGTCCGTGCTGAAGGACCTG
>DATHVC010000271.1:0-8617 GCA_035461565.1 Actinomycetota bacterium | reverse complement strand
GCGCGGCACGAAGACGTTCGCCTCATCGTCGTCACGGACAACGAGCGCATCCACGGCCTCCTGCCGACGCACGTGATGACGCTCGAGGAGCAGCTCGCCCTCGAGCTCGAGCACGTCCGCCGCAAGGACGACGATCTCGAGAAGTTCATCGGCCTGGCCGCGCTCCAGGATCGCAACGAGACGCTCTTCTACGCGCTCCTGCTCGAGTACCTCGAGGAGCTGATGCCGATCGTCTACACGCCGGTCGTGGGACGAGCGTGCCAGGAGTACAGCCGGATCCTTCGCCGGGCCCGCGGGCTCTGGCTCACGCCCGACGACGTCGACCGGATCCCGGAGCTCCTGGCGAACGCGCGGCACGAAGACGTTCGCCTCATCGTCGTCACGGACAACGAGCGCATCCTCGGCCTCGGCGACCAGGGATGCGGCGGCATGGGGATCCCCGTCGGCAAGCTCGCCCTCTACACGGCGGGGGCCGGGATCCATCCCTCGCTTACGCTGCCGGTGTCGCTCGACGTCGGGACGGACAACGAGACGCTGCTGAACGACCCGGACTACTTCGGTTATCGGCAGCCCCGCCTTCGAGGCCCCGCCTACGACGAGTTCATCGAGGCCTTCGTCGAGGGCGTCGTGGCCGTGTTCCCCCACGCCCTGCTCCAGTGGGAGGACTTCAAGCAGCACAACGCGATCCGGCTGCTGGACCGGTACCGCCACCGCCTGACCAGCTTCAACGATGACATCCAGGGGACGGCATCGGTGGTGATGGCCGGGATCCACACGGCCCTGCGGATCCTGGATGAGCCCCTCGGCGACCAGCGGTTCGTGTTCTTGGGAGCCGGGGCCGCTGGGATCGGCATCGCCCGCCTGGTGCGCGCCCGGATGCTCCGCGACGGCGTGCCCGAGGAGGGGATCCGCCACGCCATCGTCCAGCTCGACTCGCGAGGACTGACCTACCTGGGGCGGGAGCCGCTCGACCCCGACAAGGAGGAGTTCGCGCTCGGGCCGGGCGATCTCGACGCCTACGGCTTCGCCCCCGGCGAGATGCACGGGCTGGAGGAGGTCGTGAAACGGGTCCGGCCGACCTTCCTGATCGGGACGAGCGGGACGCCGGGCACGTTCACGGAGGTGGCCGTGCGCGAGATGGCGGCACACGCGCGGATCCCCGTGATCATGCCCCTGTCGAACCCAACCTCCAAGACGGAAGGGCAGCCCGAGGACCTCATCGAGTGGAGCCGGGGCCGGGCGATCGTCGCCACCGGGAGCCCGTTCCCTCCGGTGGTCCGCGGCGAGCGGACGCACGTGATCGGACAGGCGAACAACGCGTTCTGCTTCCCGGGGATCGGCCTCGGGGCGGTGATCGCCGAGGCCCGGGAGGTGACGGACGACATGTTCCTGGTCGCCGCCGAGGCGCTGGCCCAGGCCGTGTCGGTCGAGCACCTCGAGTCGGGCTCGTTGTATCCCCACCAGTCCGAGCTCCGGGCGGCCTCGCGGGCCGTGGCCATCGCCGTCGCGAGGTCCGCTCGGGAGGGAGGCGTCGGCCGGTACCTGAGCGACGAGGAGCTGGAGGCCACGGTCGAGGCCATGATCTGGACCCCGCGGTACCTGCCGTACGAACCGGTCTGACCCGGTCCCGAGCACGACGCGTCCGACCGGCCGGTCGCTCCACGACATCCTGCCCCACGGTCCCCCCGGCGCCGGGTCGCCCGGCACTGAGCCCGGAGGAGCCCAACCCGGCACGCTGGAGGCCGATCTCCTGCCGGCCGGACGGATCCGAGGCGGTGGTCATCGGGGATGAGCGAGAACGATCCGGCACCCGCTGAACGGCGGACCTCGCCGCCCACCCGGAGGCGGATCCCCTCATCCGACATCCTCGTCATCGGGATCGGGAACGTGCTCCTGGGCGACGGAGGCGCCGGCGTCCGGGCCGCCGAGCTGGCCAGGTCGCGCCTGACCGACGTGCACGTGGTGGCGTCGGGGGCCATCGGCCCCGCCACCATCGCCGACCTCGAGGGCTTCAGCCACATCATCGTGCTCGACAGCATCGACGTGGGCAGGGCGCCGGGGACGATCGTCTGGTTCGAGGCCGGCGACCTGTCGCCGTGCGCCTCGAGCGCGGTTCACGAATTCGGGGTGGCCGATCTGCTGATGCTCGTGGGACAGACCTCCCGTGCGCCCGAGGAGGCCATCGTCCTGGGGTGCCAACCCGCAACCCTGGACATGGGGGCTCCGCTCTCCCTCCCCGTGCTGGTGGCCATCCCGCGGATGGTGGACCAGGCCTCTCTCATCATCCGGGCGTGGGCCGACGGCGTCGCCACGTTCGACCGCACGCCGCTACGGCGGCCCTGTCCCGACCTGGCGCAGGTCGTCCACGCCGTCTCTTCGACCCCTGCCTGAGCCGGGGCGGGACGCGCGAATCAGGACGTAGTCGACCACGCCGCGCTCCCACAGCAGCTCCAACTGCCCGAGCAGGGCTCGCGCCGCCAGGCGCATGGCGATCGGCGCCGGGGCGCCGTCGTCCAGCCGGCGCCGCACGAAACGCAGCGCCGGCGCGATCACCCGCTCCCCGACCGGCCGCACCTCGACGTCGACGAACCCGGCCCTCTCGGCGAGCTGCCGGAGGCGCTCGGCGGGTACCGCGGCGGTGGTTCGGAGCCCCCAGACGCGGAGCTGGCCCAGCCCGGCCACGAGCTCTCGGGGGCCCCGGGGCGTCCGGTTCGTGACCACGTCCGACATCGATAACGTGCCGCCGGGACGCAGCACCCGAAACGCCTCGCGGAAGAACCGGGCCCGCGAGGGGAAGTGGAAGGCGGCCTCGACGCTGACCACCCCGTCGACCGCCGCATCCCGGAACGGCATCCGCGTGGCGTCCCCGTTGACGGGCAGGGCGCCGGCCTCCGTCAGGCGAACGCGACCGGCCACGAGCTGCGAGTGCGTGATGTTCAGCGCGATGAGCCTGGCGGGCGCGGCCACCTGGGCGATCAGCGGGTCCTGCGCCCCGAGCCCGTTCCCCACGTCCAGCAGGTCGGCGCCTTTCGGCAGCGCCACGGCGAGCTCGGCCACCAGCCGCCGCACCGCCAGCGGGGCCTCGGCCACGTCGGTGCCGTCACCTTCCCACAGCCCGAGGTTGAGCCATCCTTCGTCGAGCGCGAGGAAGAAGTCCTGCCCGATCGAGTCGTACACGGTCGCGGCCGGATTGCGGCCCTGGAACAGCACCGTTCGGGCGTGGCGCAGGTGGTCTCTCGTCCAGGTGCCCACGATCTCCACCCTACGGACTCGCGCTAGGCTTCGGCGACGCCCGCAAGGAGGAGACCCGATGGACGGCACGGTCGACCGCGCCCGCCTGGCCGAGCTCAGGATGCGCGAGACGACGCGATTCGTCGAGGAGCATCCGAGGTCGCACGAGCTGTTCGAACGCGGCAAGGCCAATCTCCTCGCCGGCGTCCCGATGCCCTGGATGACGGAGTGGGCAGGCCCGTTCCCGGTGTTCGTGGCGGAGGCCTCCGGCGCACGGTTCGTGGACGTCGACGGCCGCGACTACGTGGACCTGTGCCTCGGAGACACCGGCGGCATGACCGGCCACTCGCCCAAGGCCACGGTCGAGGCCATCACGGAGCAGGCGGCGAAGGGCATCACGTTCATGCTCCCGACCGAGGACTCGATCTGGGTCGGGGCCGAGATGCAGCGCCGGTTCGGC
Organism: Actinomycetota bacterium; assembly: GCA_035461565.1. GTDB lineage: Bacteria > Actinomycetota > UBA4738 > UBA4738 > HRBIN12 > CALGFI01. Next base: position 4,926 of record DATHVC010000271.1, on the reverse strand, counting down.
CTGCCCTACTGGCAATTCTGCCTGACCGCCACCGACGCCAACCGCTTCACGATCCGCCTGGCCCGCGCCGTCACCGGCCGCCCCAAGATCCTGGTGTTCAACTACTGCTACCACGGCTCGGTGGACGAGACGATCATCACGATCGAAGATGGGGCGCCCGGGCCGCGCCCGGGGAGCATCGGGCCGCCGGTGGATCCCACGGAGACCACTCGCGTGGTCGAGTTCAACGACGTCGACGCGCTCGAGGAGGCCCTCGCGCACGAAGACGTGGCGTGTGTCCTGGCCGAACCCGCCCTCACCAACATCGGCATCGTCCTGCCGGAGGGGGGGTACCACGTCGCGCTTCGCGAGCTCACCCGGCGATACGGGACCTATCTGGTGATCGACGAGACCCACTGCATCTGCGCGGGGCCGGGCGGCTCCACCCGGGCCTGGGGGCTCGAGCCCGACTTCCTGACGATCGGCAAACCCCTCGCCGGGGGCGTGCCAGCTGCGTGTTACGGCATGAGCGCCGAGGCCGCGGAACGCACCCAGGCGTTCATGGACTCGCTGCCCACCACGGACGTCGGCGGGATCGGCGGCACGTTGTCGGGCAACGCGCTCAGCCTGGCCGCGATGCGCGCAACGCTCGAACACGTCCTGACCGACGAGGCATTCGACCGCATGATCTCGTTGGGCGAACGGTGGACGGACGGCGTGGCGGCCTCCATCGACCGGCACGAGCTGCCCTGGACCGTGCAGCGACTGGGCTGCCGGGCCGAATACTGGTTCACGCCGACACCGCCACGCACGGGCGGCGAGGCCGCGGCGGCCGACGATCACGAGCTGGCGACATACACCCATCTGTACGCACTGAATCGAGGCGTCCTGCTCACTCCCTTCCACAACATGGCCCTGATGTCGCCGGCAACGACCGAAGAGGACGTGGACACGCATTCGGCCGTGTTCGAGGAGATGTGTTCGGAGTTGGTGGCGTGACGGGTCCACGCATCTCGCATGTCATGATCGACGCCAACGACGCGGAGGTCGTCGCCGGCTTCTGGGCCGGGTTGCTGCGAACCGAGCTGTCGTCCACGTTCGACGACGGGCGCTTCGTGTTCCTCGCCGCCGGTGATCACGGACCGTCGGTCGGCATCCAGCGGGTTCCCGAGCGCAAGGTGACGAAGAACCGCGTCCACCTGGATCTCGAGGTGGAAGATCTCGACGAGACCACGCGGTGGGTGCACGAACACGGCGGCTCCACCGTGGCCGACCACGAAACCGACGGCGTCCGGTGGCGCATCGTGGCCGACCCCGAAGGCAACGAGCTCTGCCTGGTGCCACGACGGGCCGGGTGATCGACTATCGTTCCGCGCGAACGACCTGGCGCAGACGCACCTTTCCCGTCCGCAACACCGCCCTCGAGTAGATCTTCGTCGAGATCGGCACGAGCGCCGCGATCGAGGCGAGCGACAACGTCACCGAGACCAGGACGGTCCACGGCTCCGCCTCGCCGAGCACGATCCGCGACGGCATCACCAGGGGTGCGGAGGGCGGGAGCAGCGAGGCGACGGTGGCGAGGGTGGAGTCGGGGTTGCCCGTGGCGCTGATCCCGATGAAGAACGAGCCGACGATCACGATCGTCAGCGGGGTCATCGTCGTCTGGAGATCCTCCTGGCGCGTCACGATAGCGCCGGCCACCGAGAACAACCCGGCGTAGAAGAAGAAACCCAGCACGAACCACGCGAGCACCAGGCCGATCGTGGCGACGGCGCCCGACGGGAAGTCGAGAGCGCCCACCACCTGGGCGGCCGTCAACCCGGCGACGCCGATCAGCAGGAGCTGGGCCAGGCCGAGCAGCCCGATCCCGAGGATCTTCCCGCGCAGGAGCTGGGACGGCCGAACGGTGGCGAGCAGGACCTCGACCACGCGGGAGGCCTTCTCCTCCATGACCCCGGCGGCCACCCAGTACCCGTAGGCGAAGATCTGCCCGTACAGCACCAGGACGCCGACGAACGCGACCGCGGAGTTCTCGCGGCGGCGGTCGTCCACCGGTTCGAGCGCCCGCACGGGTAGCGGAGGCTGGTTCAGCGCCTCTCGAGCCTCCTCTCGGTCGAGACCGGAGGACGCCAGGGCATCTACGGAGCGGAGCTGCTGGGAGATGGCTTGGACGATCGAGACGAGCTCGCCGGGAGGGTCACCCTTGACCAGGATCTCGTCATCGAGCACGGCCGCATCGACGTCGCCGGCGTCCACGGCGGCCGAGGCGGCACCGTTCCCATCCAGCGTCACCAGGTCGATCTCGATGTCGAGGGCTCGCGCCGTCGGAACGACCAGCCGGCCGATCTCCCGGGCGTCGTCGCCGGTCACGCCGAGGTCGAACGTCGTCCCGCGATCGAGCAAGGAGCTGACGACGACGATCACGACCAGGATGACGAGCGTGATGATCGTGGAGATCACGAAGCCGCGATCCCTGCCCCGCTCCACGAACTCGCGCCGGGCGACGATGGCCCAGTCGCCCCGATGCGACCTTCCTCGCTCCTTCACGGCTGCACCGCGCGACGGAAGATGTCGGTGAGGCTCGGCTGGACCACGCTGAAGTGGCGAACCTCCCCCGCCGCCCTCGCCGCATCGAGCACGCCGCCGCCGCGATCATGGTCCACGAGCTCGAGCAGGGCGCCCTCCGGCAGCAGCTCGACCACACGCACGCCGGCGACCCCGTCGAGCCAGCCCGGAGCGGCCCCGGCGACCTCGACCCGGATCAGGCGCCGGGGGTCGGCCGCCCGCAGATCGGAGATCCGTCCGGCGGCGACCACCCGCCCGCGGTTGATGAGGACCACGGACTCGCACAGGCGCTCCACGAGCTCGAGCTGGTGACTGGAGAACACGACGGGCACGCCGCCTGCGGCTCGCTCGCGGAGCACGCCCGACAGAACGTCCACGCCCACCGGGTCCAGGCCGCTGAACGGTTCGTCCAGGATCAAGACATCGGGACGGTGCACCAGGGCAGCCGCGAGCTGGACGCGCTGCTGGTTGCCGAGCGAGAGCGACTCGGCCCGGTCGTGGGCGCGGTCCTGCACCCCGAGGATCTCGACGATACGTTCCGCCTCGGCCGCCGCGTCGACCTTGGAGAGACCGTGCAACCGAGCCAGGTACACGAGCTGGTCCAACACCCGCATCTTCGGGTAGAGGCCCCGCTCCTCCGGCATGTATCCGAACCGGCGGCGCATCTCGGCGTCCACGATCTCGCCGCGCCACCGGACCTCGCCGGCATCGGGTTGCAGCACACCGAGCGCGATCCGCATCGCGGTGGTTTTGCCGGCGCCGTTCGGACCGACGAACCCCACCATCTCGCCCGCGGCGACGGTGAACGAGACGTCGTCGAGCGCGACCACGTCGCCGAAACGCCGAGAGAGTCCTCGGAGCTCGAGCACGCCGGTCAGACTACGAGCCGATGGTGAGGACCGCCTTGCCGTTCACTCGACGTTCCATCAAGGCTTCCACGGCCTCGGCGGCCCGGTCCCAGGCAAGCACGAGGTCGATCGGCGAGCGGAGCCGGCCCTCGGCCACCAGCGTGGCCAGCGCGGCCAGGCGGGCCGTGCCGATCCGCCCGCGCAGGAGCTCGTAGGTCACGAAGTAGCCGACCATGGTCGGGGCGCCGGTCCGGTAGAACGTCCGCGGGTCGAACGTGGCCGGCGCGTTCGACGAGTTCCCGAACGACACCACCATGCCTTCGGGGGCCAGTCGTCCGACCGCCGAGGAGAGCGACTCGCCTCCGACCGACTCGACCACCAGGTCGAACGGTTCCCCCTCGGCGGCCAGCCCGATCTCCACCTCGTCCGCCCCCAGCTCGCCCAGGCCATCCGCCCGCTCGGGCCGGCCAACGATCGCCGTGACGTGCGCGCCTGCCATGTGCGCGAGCTGCACGGCCATCCTCCCGACCCCGCCGGCGGCTCCGGTGATCGCGACCCGCCGGCCGAGGAGCGATCCCAGGGTGGAGAGCACTCCCACAGCCGTGAGCCCGGCGACCGGCAGCGTCGATGCCTGTTCGAACGTCAACCCCTCGGGGATCTCGGCCAGATGGTCAGTTCGGACGGCGGCGCGCTCGGCCCAGGATCCGCCGTTGGTCCAGCCCAGCACCTGAGCCCCGGCCGCCGGACCCGTGCCGTCGGCGGCGCCGGCGCTCACCACCCCGGCCAGGTCCCACCCGGGCCGCCACCCGTCGTCGGCCTGACGGAGCAGGGCACACTCGCCGCGGTTGAGCGAGACGGCACGGACGTCGACGAGCGCGTAGCCGGGACCGGCCTGCGGCTCGGCGACCTCGCGGAGCTCCACACCGCCGGGCGTGCCGGGAGCGGCGACGAGCGCGTTCACGATCGAGCCGGCCGAGTCGACATACGCCGAGATGCTACCGGGACAGGCCGGGGCGTTCGCCGCGAGGACCCACGCGAGTCGGCGATGCGAGCTAAGGTCGAACGGTCCGGCGAAAGGAGGGTGTGATGGGCAAGGTCACGCACTTCGAGATCCCGGCCGACGATGTGGCCCGAGCGAAGGACTTCTACGGGTCGATCTTCGGGTGGGATCTGCAGGACTACGAGATGGAAGGCGGGACCTACACGATCGTGCAGACCGTCCCCGTGGACGAGAACCAGAACCCGACCGAGCCCGGCGCGATCAACGGTGGGTTGATGCGCCGAACGGACCAGACCCCCCACCCGGTCATCACGATCACCGTGGACGGGATCGACGAGGCCCTCAAGAAGATCGAAGCCGCCGGGGGCACCACCGTCACCCCGCGGACCCAGATCCCCAACCTGGGAGCGTTCGCCTACTTCCAGGATCCCGAAGGAAACACGATGGGTCTATGGGAGAACCCCTGACCGCCGCTGCCGGGCAGGCGACCCTCTCCGCTCGTCAGGCGGACACGCCGACGTCGTGCCCGATCCA
>DATHVC010000270.1:0-19630 GCA_035461565.1 Actinomycetota bacterium | reverse complement strand
GGGGGGAGCTACGGCCTGCGCGCCACCGGCCAGACGCTGATCTTCGACGGATTCATCCGGGTCTACACGGAGGGGCGGGACGAAGGTCCCGACGAAGACGCCGAGAACCGGCTCCCCGATCTCGCGCCCGATCAGGCCCTGAGGATGCTCGAGCTGCTTCCGGAGCAACACTTCACGCAGCCGCCGCCCCGATACACCGAGGCATCGCTGGTGAAGACCCTCGAGGAGCTCGGCATCGGCCGGCCTTCGACCTATGCGTCGATCATCTCGACCATCCAGGATCGCGGCTACGTTCGCCTGGAGGATCGTCGGTTCTATCCCGAGGACGTCGCCGAGGTCGTGACCGACAAGCTCGTCGAACACTTCGCGGACGTGGTGGACGTGAGCTTCACCGCTCGGATGGAGGAGGAGCTCGACGAGATCGCCGAAGGCGACACGCGGCGTTCGGCCGTGCTCCGCGAGTTCTGGGTGCCGTTCTCCGAGGACCTGGAGCGGGCCGAGGAGAAGTTCGAGCGCTACGTGGAGGACCTGGACGAGGAGTGCCCCCGCTGCATCGAGGAGGCGCGCACGCCGCCGGGCCGGCTCCAGATCCGTCTCGGCCGCTACGGCCGGTTCATCGGCTGTTCCCGCTTCGCCGACGAGGACGGCGGGTGCAAGTACATCCGGAACCTGAACGGCGAGGAGCGCCCCGAACCCGAGACGCTCGACGAGACCTGCCCCGAGTGCGGCCGGCAGCTGCAGCGCAAGGTGGGGCGGTACGGGCCCTTCGTGGGGTGCTCGGGGTATCCGGAATGCCGCTACATCAAGAAGGACCCGCCGAAGAGCCTTGGTATCACCTGCCCGCAGTGCAGCCAAGGCGAGATCGTCGAAAAACGGACCCGATTCGGCCTGTTCTTCGGTTGCGACCGCTACCCGGAGTGCGACTTCGCCGTCAACAACCCGCCGGTCGAGGACCACCCGTGCCCCGAGTGCGGTTCGCTCCTGGTCGATCGCCCCAAGAGCTACCGGTGCTGGAACTGCGGCGCCGAGCTCGACAAGGAGTTCAACGTCACCAAGTCCGGGGATCCCGAGGCCGAGGCGGCCGCCCGGGCCGCCAAGTCTGCCGCCCGGGCGCAACGCCAGAAGGCCCGGGGGGCGAAGACGGCCGCCAAACGATCGACCGCCAAACGGTCCACGGCCAAACGCACGACGCGCAAACGCCCCTCGCCGGGGAGGAAGACCGCCGCGTCGGGAAACGGCGACGGCCCGGCGGCCGCGGAGGGGTAGACGGGGGTGGCGTCGAGCTTCGCGGACGAGGTCGCCGCTCTTCGAGGGACCCGCCCCGCGACGCTGAAAGATCTCGTCACGCACCAACAGTTCTCCAAGCTCCTGCTCGCCCAGACCCTGAGCTCGTTCGGGGACTGGGTGGGGTTCGTGGCCGTTACCGCGCTGGTCCTGAGCAAGGGGGGCGGGTACGCGGTCGCCGCCGTGATGGCCGCCCGCATGTTGCCGGCCATCCTGTTCGGGCCCGTCGCGGGGGCCATCGTCGATCGCTTCGACCGCAAGGCCCTGATGATCGGCAGCGACGTGGCCCGCGGGACCCTGTATGTGTTGCTTCCGTTCCTCGGGCCGCTGTGGGCGATCTACGTCGTGTCCTTCGTGATCGAGTGTTTCTCGCTGCTGTGGACCCCGGCCCGCGACGCGTCGCTTCCCAACCTCGTTCCCCGTCGGCAGCTGGCCAACGCCACGTCGCTCGGGCTCGCCACGACCTACGGCACGCTCCCCCTCGGGGGTATCGTCTTCGCCTTCCTGGTCGAGGTGTCGGACCTGGTGCCCTGGCTGGCCGACAACCCGACCGCGCCGGCCCTCTGGCTGAAGTCGGCGACCGCCATCGTCGCCGCCCTGCTGGTCGCGAGGATCGCGATCCCGTCCCCCTCGCCGACGACCCTGTCCCGATTCGAGATCTCCCACGTGGGCCGCGACATCGTCGACGGCGTGCGGTTCCTCCGTGAGGACTCGCTCGCCTCCGCCATGACGCTCGGCATCGTGTCGGCGTTCAGCGCGGTCGGGGCCGTCCTGGCGCTCGGCCCGATCTTCGCCCGTACCCTCGGGGCGGGGAACACGGGGTGGGGGATCCTCGTCACGTCGTTCGGGATCGGCATGGGGATCGGGATGGCGTCGTCCAACAAGGTCGTGGACTTCCTGGAGCGAGAGATCGTCTTCCCGCTGTCGATCGTCGGCGCCTCGGCGACGTTGTTCGTTCTCGCGTTGATGCCGGGGATCGAGCTCGCGGCGGCGATGACGGTGGTCCTCGGAGCGTTCTGCGGATCGGCCTGGGTCAGCGGCTACGTCCTTCTCCAGGAGAACGTCACCGACGAGTTCCGCGGACGCACGTTCGCCTCGCTCACGGTGCTCTCGCGCCTGGGGTTGTTCCTGTCGCTGACGATCTTCCCCATCGTTGCCGACAGCATCGGCGAACACATGATCGAGGTGGGAGACCGGATGCTCAACCTGTCGGGAACCCGTGCCGCGTTGATGGTTGCCGGCGTGGGTGCCATCCTCGCCGGCGTCGTGACCCGTCGAGGACTCCGCCGGTTCCGCATCCGCAGGCCCGAGCCGCTCGGGCTGGTGCCGAAGCTGCGGCGACCGCCCACCGGGGGGTTGTTCGTGGCATTCGAAGGTGTGGAGGGCGCCGGCAAGGGCACGCAGATCCGCCTGGCCAAGGAATGGCTGGAGGACCAGGGGATCGAGGTGCTCGTCAGTCGCGAACCCGGCGGTACGCCGATCGGCGAGGAGCTCCGGAGGATGCTGCTCGACAACGAGACCGGACACCTCGAACCCAAGACGGAGGCGTTGCTCTTCGCGGCCAGCCGTGCTCAACACGTCACCACGGTGATCCGGCCGGCGCTGGCCGAGGGCAAGGTCGTGATCTGCGATCGGTACATCGACTCGTCCCTGGCCTACCAGGGATCCGCCCGGGGCCTCGGCGAGCAGGACGTGTTGACGCTCAACGTGTGGGCAACGCAGGGTCTGTTCCCGGACTTGGTGTTGCTGCTGCACCTCGAGCCCGAGGCCGGCCTGCTCCGCTCGCTGGAGGAGCCCGACCGGTTCGAGATGGAGGGGGGCGGATTCCACGCGAAGGTCTCCGACGCGTATCTTCGGATCGCGGAGGAACACCCCGAGCGGTTCGTCGTCATCGACGCCGACAAACCCCCCGAAGCGGTGCACGAGCAGGTGGTGGAGGCGCTCCGGCGCGTCTTGAAGGAGCGGGAGAGCGATGACGCCGAGCGCTGAGTTCCCGGTCCTGGACCGGGTGCCCGGCCAACCTCGCGCCGTGGCGTTCCTGCGGCAGGCGGCCGGGCGGCCCCACCACGCCTACCTGCTCGCCGGGCCGGAGGGAGGCGGGAAGCAGATCGGCGCCCGCGCGTTCGCGGCGGCGTTGTTGTGCAAACGCGGCGGCTGCGGCGAATGCCGGGACTGCCGGCTGGCGCTGGAGGACAAACATCCCAACGAAGCCGTGGTGGAGCCGGAAGGCCGAGACATCCACGTCGACACCGTGCGAGCCGAGATCTGGCATCCGGCGTACCGGACCGCGCCGGAACCCGGCCGCAAGGTGTTCCTGCTCCGCGAGGCGGACCGGCTGAACCCGGCCGCGGCCGACGTCCTCCTGAAGGTGCTCGAGGAGCCGCCGGCCGACGCGGTGATCGTGTTGCTCTCGGCACGTCCGGACGAGCTCCCCGAGACGGTGGTGTCACGGTGCCACGTCGTCTCCTTCCTCCCGTTGTCGGAGGACTTCGTCGTGTCCGCCCTCACGGCGGAAGGGGCGGACCCGCACCGGGCCTCGCTGGCGGCCCGGCTCTCCGGTGGGAACCTCGGCCGAGCCCGGCGACTGGCCATGGACGAAGACGGGCTGGGCTTCCGCGAGACCGGCCGGGATGCGCTCGAGCTCACGGCGACTGGCCCGTCCGGCGCGCTGCGAGCCGCCGAGCTGGTGTTGGCGGCGGCCGAACGGTTCAAGAAGGAGCTCGCCGAGCGGCAGAAGCAGGACCTCACCCCGTTCCTGGACGAACGCGGCCGGCCGGAGGACGCGTATCGCGGCGCGATCCGGCGGATCCAGCAGCGCCACGACCGGCAGCTCCGGCGGGCCGAACGCGACCACGTCGACCGAGTGTTGCTGGCGGTCTCGGCGCTCCTGCGGGATCGGGTCGTCGCCACCGTGGGCGGCGGGCCCGGGCTGCTGCTCAACCCGGACCTTCCGGCCCCGCGAGCGTCGATCCCCGCTGCCGCCGCCGGGCTGGCGGCGGCCGAGGAGGCGCGGGCGGCACTCGCCGACGACGTGAACCTGAACACGCGACTGGTCCTCGAGCAGGCGTTCCTCCGGCTGGTCCCGGCGACCGACTGACCCGCTCGGCTCGACCGGCGGGAAGGTGTCCGGCCGTTGGGGGAACACAAACAGTGGTGCTGGCATCACTGTCGCCGGTGCCCTCCGGTGCGACGCTGATGTCCGAGAGAAGATGCCCGTCCGTGTGTTGATCGTCGACGACCAGGAGCCGTTTCGGATGGCCGCGCGGTTGGTGGTGGACGCCACCGACGGCTTCGAGGTGGTGGGAGAGGCCGAGACCGGCGAAGCGTCGGTCGAGATGGCCCGCGAGCTTCGACCCGACCTGGTCCTCATGGACGTCAACCTGCCCGGTATCAACGGGCTCGAGGCCACCCGGCAGATCATCGAGGGACGGGGCGACGCCGTCGTGGTGCTGCTCCTGTCCACGTACGAAGAGGACGAATACGCGCCGCGCGCCGCGGAGTGCGGGGCCGCCGCCTACATCCCCAAGGCCACGTTCGGTCCGGACCGGCTCGAGCAGGCCTGGGCCGCCGCAGCGGCCGGCTGATCGCGGCGACCCGCCCCCGGGTCAGTTCGGGTCGACGGAGACGCCGGTTTCGACCGGGACGACTCCGGTGACGGTGGTTCCCCGCCCCGGTGCGCTCTCCAGCCTGAACGAGCCGCCCACCGCCTCGATCCGGTCCTCCATGCTTTGCAGGCCGGTGCCGCGCGCCGCGGCCCCCGGGTCGAAGCCCACGCCGTCGTCGCGAACGGCGAACCAGAGCCGCCCGTCCGACTCCCGCATCTCCACGTCGACCGTCGAGGCCTGCGCGTATTTCGCCACGTTCTGGAGCGCCTCGAGCACGCAGAAGTAGATCCCGGCCTCCACCTCTTGGGGGTACCGCCCCAAACCGTCCGGCGTCACCCGCACCGCCATGGGGAGCTTTCGGACCTGGGCCTCGACCGCCGCCGCCAGTCCCTTGTCGGCCAGGAGCGGCGGGTAGATGCCTCGGGCCAGGTCGCGAAGGTTCTCGAGCGCGTCATTCGCCTCGTGCTGGAGCTGTCCGAGCAGCCCCTTGGCCGCCGCCGGGTCCCGGTCGATCGCGCCCTCCGCCAGCCGCAGCTTGACCGCCAACGCGACGAGTTGCTGCTGGGCGCCGTCGTGGATGTTGCGTTCGAGGCGCCGCCGTCCCTCGTCGACCGCGGCCACGATCCGTCGCCGGGACTCGCGGAGCTCCTCGATCAGGCGGACGTTCCGGAGCACCAGGCCCGCCTGCGACGCGAGGTCACGGATCAGCCGCTCCTTCGACGGCGTGAGCGGGTCGTTCGGCGGCATCTCGACGGCGATCGCGCCGAGGAGCTCGCCGTGGTGGCGGACCTCGAACGTCCCCGAACGTGCCACCGCGTAGAGGGGAAGCCGTCGGGTCTGCGGCGGTTCGGCCGAGGCGGGCCAGCCGGCCGCCGGCCGTAGCTCGTCGCCGAACCGTAGCCAGATCGTGACGGCGTCGGCGCCGGCGCCCGCCCCCAGGATGGAGGCCATCCGCGGCAAGACGTCTTCGGTCGCGTATGACTCCGCCATCCGTCCCGAGAAGTCCGTCAGGACCTCGTAAGGCGTGGCCCGGCCGCCGTACACGATGCGGTCCGCGACCCGACTCGCCAGCCGGAGGAGCGGCCATGCCAGCGCCCCGACGGCGAGGCCCACCAACAGCGTCAGCCATGGCTCGTCGGAGACGGGATCCACGAGGATCGCGCTCAGCACGACCAAGGCCAGGACCGACATCGCGATGATCAGGACCACGAGCACCGTGGCGACCAGGGTCTTCTTCAGCACCACGTCGAGGTCCCAGAGCCGGTACTTCAGGAGCGCCACCCCGATCGAGGCCGGGATCCCGAGGCCGACCGCGACGAAGAACACGTAGAACGCGATCTCGTTCGCGAGGTTGGTCTCGTCGGCCTCGAGGTTGATCCCACTCACCACGGCGGCGATGAACGCCGTGCCCCCGATGGCCGAGGTGTAGGCGAGCCACCGGATCTGTTGGCGCTCCTCGCCGCTGGCCCGGCGGAAGCGCAGGATCACGGCGAGGATGCACAGCGGAATCAGAACGATCGTGTACCCGATCCCCGCGACGGTCTGCGCGAGATCGATGGCGGGGTCCAGGGCGGGGACGCCCGCCGGGTTGGGGACGCTGAGTCCGTCGATCTCCATCGGTCCCGGCTTCAGCATCGACGCGACGGTGGCGAGCAGCGTGGTGCCGATCACGGCCCAAACGAGCGCTCGCCACCTTCGAGTCGGGACCGACCCGGTGGGATAAAGCACGAGCAGGATCGGGATGGCCGACACGAACCCCAGGAACCACCAGTTCGACACCCAGAGCCAGAACGTCCCGAGCGGGAGGGTGCCGGGGTCCGTCCGGAGGGCGTACGTGGCCCATTCGTCCGCGAACCCGATCACCATGAACCCGAGGCCGAAGGTGATCATCAGCCACCCGATCGGGTTGCCCGGGTTCCGGGACGCCAGCAGCGCACCGACGGTCGCCCAGCCCGTCATCGCGACGAGAGCGAGCGGGATGAACGCGACCTCCTCGGAGAACGAGCCGTTCAGCACGGAGAACCAGACGACGGGGATGGCGAGAACAGCCCCGAACCCGGCCAGGACCCACGGGGCGCGGGTCTTCATGCCGGCTCCCGTTCCGCCGCCGGGACCCGCCCACTCACGGAGGTCCCGCTCCCGGGGGCGCTGGTGATCTCGAACCTGCCTCCGATCGCATCGAGGCGGTCGGCCATGCCCTGTAAGCCGGTGCCGGTCGCCGCTGCGGACGGGTCGAACCCCTTTCCGTCGTCGCGGACGACGAACGCCAGCTGACCGTCTTCGTGCCGAAGCTCGACGTCCACCTTCGTGGGGTTCGCGTACTTCGCCACGTTCTGGAGCGCCTCGAGCACGCAGAAATACACGCACGCCTCGACGTCCGGCGGATACCGTCCGATGCCGTCGGACTCCAGCACCGCCGGGACCGGCGCCTTGCGAACCTGGGCCGCGAGGGCCGCGGCGAGCCCCCGGTCGGCCAGCAGCGGCGGGTAGATGCCGCGGGCAAGATCGCGGAGGTCCTCGAGGGTTTCCGTCGCCTGGTCCTGGAGCTCCGTCAACATCGCAGCGGCCCGGCTCGGGTCCGAGGCGACCAACGACACGGCGAGACGCAGCTTCATCGACAAGGCGACGAGCTGCTGCTGGGCCCCGTCGTGGATGTTGCGCTCGATCCGGCGTCGTTCGAGGTCCTGCGCCGCCACGAGCCGCTGCCGGGAAGCGCGCAGCTCCTCGATCAACCGGACGTTGCGGAGCACCAGACCGGCCTGGGCGGCGAGGTCACGGATGAGCCGTTCCTTCGAGGGGGTGATCGGGTCGTTGGGCGGGACCGTTACGGCAAGAGCGCCGAGGAGCTCCCCACGATCGCGAACCTCCACCGCCACGTCGTCGTCGAGCTCCGGGAGATGGTCTGCGGTGACCACGATCGGTGCGGGCGACTGGCCGTCCGGGCGGACCGCCGCCGGACGGAGCTCGGAGCCGACCCGCAGCCAAACGACGGCCCGCTCGGCGGACACCGCGTCGGCCAGGATCTGCACCATCCGGGGCAACACGTCCTCGTCGCCGTACGAGGAGCCGACCCGCGCGGAGAACTCCGCCAGCACCTCGTAGGGGGTGGCGCGTCCGCCGTACACGATCCGATCGGCGAGCCGTCCGGACAGGCGAAGCGCCGGCCAGAACAGGAGGCCGATCATCCCGGCGGCCACGACCGCCCCGGTCGTACTCCTACCGGCGATCGCGCCGATCACCAGCGCCACGACGAGGAAGACCGCCGTCAGCAAGACGGCGAGCGTGGCGTACAGGACCGTCTTCTTGACGACGAGGTCGAGGTCGTAGAGCCGGTACTTGAGGATGGCCACCCCCATCGCGGTGGGCAGCCCAACGCCGACCAAGATGAGGACGATCAGGAAGAAGATCGAGTCCAGGGTCGAGCCCTCGGGAACGCCGACGGCGAGGCCCGCGGCGATCCACGCGAGCACGACGGCGGCGATGGTCGCGACCACGTAGGCCAGCCAGCGGATCTGCTGTCGCTCGTCGCCCCGCGACCGCCGGTATCGGAGGATCAGCGAGGCGATCGACAGGACCGCGAGCGCCGGCACCACGACCCCCCACACGGCGAACACGACGTCCATCAGCGGCTCGATGCCTTCGACCGCGAACGGGCTCGTGATCCTCGCGTCCACGTCGAGCTCCTCCAGCGGTCGAGGGTCCACGGCCGCCGCGATCACGAGGACGGCACCCGTGGCGACCGAGGTCCAGGGGAGGAATCGCCATCGCGGGCTCGGGACGCGCCCGGTCGGATACAGATGGATCAGCATCAGGACGCCCAGGATCACCGCGATCCACCAGGTGCCGCCCATCAGCGCGGCGAAGCGGCCGAAGGGCAGGCTGCCGGGGTTCGTCTCGAACGTGTAGATGGCGTATTCGGAGCTGAGCCCGAGCACGATGACCGAGAGGCCGATCCCCATGATCAACCAGGCCATGAGGCGCGCCTCGGTCCGCGTCGCCAGGATGGCCCCGATCGTGGAGTAGCCGAAGATCATCACCACCCAGATCGGGATGTCCCAGAGCCGGGTCCCGTTCAGCACCGTGAGCGTGATGGCCACGCCGGAGAGCGCGACGACCACCCCCCACACGACCCACGGGAGCCGGCGACGAGCGGTTGCGTTCATGATCCGCGTCCCGTCCTCGACACAGGGAGTCGCCCACGGACCGTCGTACCGGCCGCGGGGGCCGTCTCGACGTCCAGGCTCCCGCCCAGCGCCTCCATCCGATCGCGCATGTTCTCGAGCCCGGACCCCCTGGCGCTCTCGAGGTCGAAACCGATCCCATCGTCGCGGATGGAGAACACGAGCGCGTCGCCGCTGCGGCGAAGGGTGATCTCGACCGAAGATGCCTTCGCGTATTTCGAGACGTTCTGCAGCGCCTCGAGCGTGCAGAAGTAGGTGGCTGCCTCGGCTTCCGGCCCGTACCTGCCGATGCCGTCTGCCTCGACCCGTACCGGGATCGGCGACTTCCGCGCCTGTGCCTGGATGGCTTCGGCGAGGCCCTTGTCGGCCAGCAGGGGCGGGTAGATGCCTCGGGCGAGGTCGCGAAGGTCATCGAGGGCCTCGGCGGTGTTGGCCTGGAGCTGGGCGAGGAGCTCTTTGGCCCCACCCGGATCGCGCTCCAGCATCGAGGCGACGAGTCGCTGCTTGACCTGGAGCGCGACGAGTTGCTGCTGTGCGCCGTCGTGCAGGTCGCGCTCCAGCCGGCGCCGCTCCTGGTCCTGCGAGGCGACGAGCCGCTGCCGCGAGGCCCGCAGCTCCTCGATCAGCCGGACGTTGCGGAGCACCAGACCCGCCTGGGCGGCGAGGTCCCGGACGAGCCGTTCCTTCGAGAGGGTGATCGGGTCGTTCGCGGGCATCGAGACCGCCAGCGCGCCGAGCAGCTCCCCCCGATCGCGAACCTCCGCGCTCAGGTCGGCCTCGATCGCGGGAAGGTCGTCGCCCGCGATCCGGAGACCGGCGACCGCGGTACCGGAGGCTCGAGGGGCCAGTGCCGCGGGCCGGAGCTCGTTCCCGACCCGCAGCCAGACGGTGGCCTGGTCGGCGCCAACGGCGTCCCGCAGGATGTCGGCCATGCGCGGCAGGACGTCCTCGTCGCCGTACGAGCCGCCGACCCGGGCCGAGAACTCCGCCAGGACTTCGTAGGGCGTGGCCCGCCGCCCGTAGACGATCCGGTCCGCCACCCGACGGGCCAGCCGAACTGCCGGCCAGAACAACACGCCGATCGCGCCGGCGGCGACCACGGCGCCGGTTCCCGTCCGACCCGCGATCGCCCCGACCGCCACTGCGACCACGGCGAACGCCCCGACCAGCAGCGCCGCGACCACGGCGTACAACACCGTCTTCTTCACCACGAGGTCGAGGTCGTAGAGCCGGTACTTCAGGACCGCGACGCCGACGGCGAGCGGGATCCCGATGGCGACCGGGATCAACGCCGCGATGAACAGGACGTCGGCGACCAAGGTGTCGCCGTACTCCTCGCCGAGGATCAACGCGCCCGCGTAGGACAGGACGAGGGCCACGGCGAAGGTCGCGCCCGTGTAGGCCAGCCATCGAAGCTGCTGGCGCTCCTCGCCGCGCGAACTCCGGTATCGGAGGATCAGCGCCGTGATCGCCAGCGGAGGACCGACCACGAGGACGCCGAACCAGCCCACGGTCGTGACGGCGTTGATCACTGGCTCCAGGGCCTGGATGCCGATCGGGTTCTCGAGACGGGCCCCGCCGAGCTCCTGCTCGATCTCCCCCGGGAAGAACACGCCCGCCAGCCACGCCACGGCGGCCAGACCCAGCAGCCCGCGGGGCACGTACCGCCACCGGGGGCCCGGCACGGTCCCCGACGGGAACAGCAGCGCGAGCAGGATGACGGCCGTCAACATCGGCAGCCAGAACAGGTTGGAGATCAGCGCGAGCATCGCACCGGCCGGGAGCGATCCGGGATTGGTGACGTAGGCGTACTCGAGGTACTCCGACGTCGAGCCGGTGAGGGCGAACGCCACGCCGACACTCATGAGGAGCCACCCGATCGCGTTCGATGGGTTCCGCGATGCCAGAAGCGCCCCCACCGTCGAGTACGCGACGACCATGATCAACGCGATGGGCGTGAACAACGCGTCTTCGCCGCCGAAGTTGCCGTTCAGCACCAGCAACACGAGCGTCGAGACGAGCAGAACCGTGACGAACGCCCAGATCACCCAGGGGGCCCGAGCGCGCACGGTCGTGCTCACGCGTCGCCGCCCTGCACGCCGAGTGGAACCCGGCCTCGAACCACCGTTCCCCGCCCGGACTCCGACCGAACGGCGAGGTCGCCGCCGAGGGCGTCGAGGCGATCCCGCATGTTCGACAGACCCGATCCTCTCGCGGCGGCGAGGTCGAACCCCTCGCCGTCGTCGCGGACCTCGAACGTCAGCTCCGTTCCGCTTTCCCTCAGGAGGACGCTCACCGAGGACGCGTTCGCGTATTTCGCCACGTTCTGCATCGCCTCCAAGGTGCAGAAGTACACGGCGGCCTCGATCTCCTGCCGGTACCGGCCGATGCCGTCGGCATCGATCCGCACGGGGAGTTGGGTCTTGCGCGCCTGGGCCTCCACAGCTTCGCGCAAGCCCTTGTCCGCCAACAGTGGCGGGTAGATCCCTCGTGCAAGGTCGCGCAGGTCCTCGATCGCGGTCTGCGCTTCGGTCTGCAGCTCGGCCAGCAGCGCCTCGGCGCGGTCGGGGTCTCGCGGCACGAGGCCCTGCGCCAGTCGAAGCTTGACCGTGAGGGCCACGAGCTGCTGCTGGGCGCCGTCGTGGATGTTGCGCTCGAGCTTTCGCGCCCGCTCGTCGGCCGCCGTGACGATGCGCTTCCGCGAGGCGCGGAGATCCTCGACCAGGGCGACGTTGCGAAGCACCAGACCGGCCTGGGCGGCCACGTCCTCCAGGAGCTTTTCCTGGCTCGGACCAAGCGGCTCGCTGGGAGGCATCACTGCGGAGATGGCGCCGAGGAGGTCTCCCTGGTGGCGCACAGCGAACCCGTGCTCTTGCTCGCCGAACGGCGGCAGGTCGTCTCCTCGCATCGGGTACGCTGCCACGGCGTCCTCGCCCGGCCAGGACGCCGCGGGGCGAAGCGAGCCGCTGCCGCGGAGCCAGACCGTCGCCCGGAGCGCGCCGACCGCCTCGGCCGTCACCCGCGCCAGGCGGGGCAATGTGTCCTCGAGTGAGTACGCGCCGGCGAACCGCGAGGAGACTTCGGACAAGACCTCGTAGGGGGTGGCTCGTTTGCCGTAAACGAGCCGGTTCGCCAGGTGCTGGGCGCGACGTCTGGCGGGTTGGAACGCGAGCGCCACAGCTGCGGCGGCGACTGCCGACAGCACCGGGTCGCTCGCGTATCCGATCAGCGATCCGACCCCGATGACGATGACGAGGTACACGGCGGTGATGAACACGGCGATCGCCCCGTACACGACGGCCTTGTTGATGACGAAGTCGATGTCGTACAGGCGGTACTTCAAGACGCCGAACGCGATCGACACGGGCACTGCGAGGAACGACAGGATGGTCAGGTACTCGAGCCACTCGAACCCCTCGCCGGCCGGTGTGGCGGTCCCCTGGACCAAGACGATGACGCCGTACACGCCGAACATGGACGCGACCAGGGTCATCGCGAGGACCAGCCACTTCAGGCGGAGCCGCTCCTCGCCGCGGGAACGGCGGAATCTGCGCACCGCGGCGGCGGCGCCGATGACCACGATCGGAAGCAGGAGGACCGTCGAGAGCGCGGCGGCGTCGGCGACGCCGTCTCCGCCGACGCCGACGGGATTGTCGAACCCCTCGTAGATCGCCAGGCGCGGCAGGAGCGCGTTGAGCGCGATCGGGACGCACGACGCCGCGATCGCGATCCAGGTCGCCACTCGCCACGCGGCCGAGAGGAACCGACCGTCGGGGAAGATCGCCCCGATCACGCCGAGCCCGGCGATCAACGGGATCCAGATCCACTCCACCGCCCACGCCGCCAGCAGGCCGCCGGGTGGTCGGCCGGCCTCGACGAGCAGGGCCCAGCGCGCGTATTCGCTGGTGAAGGCCAGCACTCCCGAGATCACGCCCAGAGCGCAGAGGATCCAACCGATCGGGTTCGACGGGCGCCGAGCGGCGATGAGGGCACCCACCCCGGTGATGACCAGCGACCAGGCGATCGGGTACCCCTTGGTCCCGAATTCCGTCTGCCGTAATGGCACGTCCCACGCCAACACGAGGGCGACGGCCGCACCCGCGCTCAGCAGAACGGAGATGACCAACGAGGCCCCTGCGAGCGCACGCGCTCTCCCCTCGGTCATGGACGGGATGCTGCCACTCCGGGCGACGGCGTCCAAGGGGGCCGCCTCGACCGTGTGGGGGGTGCTGGCATCCCCGGCAAGAGGTGGTGGCGACCGGCTCGCCACGAGCCCCCCGCCGCCTTACCGTTCGGGTCGAGCGAAGGAGGACCCATGAACAAGATCCTGGTGGGGACAGACACGACGGCCGCTGCCGATCTCGCGGTCGAGGCGGCGGCCGACCTGGCAAGGCGCGCCGGCGCCGAGCTGCTGGTCGTCCAGGTCCGGTCGAACGGCGCCCGCGACGCGGCCGATCCGAAGAAGGCGGCCGACCCCGACGGCTACCTTCGGCGCATGGGGGAGCGCTACGCCGGCGTGCCCGTCCGGAGCTGGGCCGAAGACGGGGAGCCCGCGGAGCGGCTCGTCGAGATCGCCGAGCGCGAACGCGTGGACACGATCGTGCTCGGGAACCGGGGCACGCACGGGTCGTGGTGGCGGGTTCGCGACAGCGTTCCGAACCTCGTGCTGCGCCACGCGCCGTGTTCGGTGTTCATCGTCGACACCCGCAAAGTGCAGTGAGCTTAGGGGTGTTCGTGTTCGCGGAGGAACGCCAGCACCGCCTTCACGCGGCGATGAACGTCCACCTCCTCGGACAGATCCAGCTTGTGGAACAGGGAGTTGATGTGTTTCTCGACCGCGCGTTCGGTGAGGAAGAGCGACTTGGCGATCGCCGCGTTGTTCTTGCCCTGCGCCATGTGTTCGAGCACCTCGCGCTCGCGATCGGTCAGCTTCGCGAGCGGCGAATGGGCCATCCGGTCCTTGGCGGACACGAGCGCCTCGACGACCTTGGGGTCCAGGACCGAGCCGCCCCTGGCCACCTCGGTGAGCGCCCGGACGACCTCATCGAGCTCGGCGACGCGCTCCTTGAGCAGGTAGCCGAGCCCGGCCGCGCCGTCTTTGAGCAAGTCGTAGGCGTATTCCTCCTCGGCGAACTGCGACAACACGACCACGCCGATGTCCGGATGGTCCTCGCGGATGCGCCGGGCAGCGTCGATGCCTTCGGTGGTGTTGGTGGGGGGCATTCTGATGTCCGTCAGGACGGCGTCCGGACGGTGCTCCTCGACCGCGGTGAGCAGCTCGTCGAGGGTGGCGGCCGTCCCGACGAGCTCGACCTCGTCGGAGGCTTGGAGGAGCGCCGCGGTCCCCTCGCGGACGAGGAAGTTGTCCTCAGCGAAGACGACGCGCACCATGCGCGGATGGTACACGCGCGGAGGTGGCCGCTTTGAGCGTCCGGGTGGTCCTGGGCGAGGACAACGTGCTGGTCCGCGAGGGCGTCCGGGCCCTGCTCGACTCCTACGACGACGTCGAGGTCGTCGCCGTTGCCGCCGATGCGCCCTCGCTCCTGGTCGCCGCGGACGAGCACGTCCCGGACGTGGTGGTAACCGACATCAAGATGCCGCCGAATTTCCAGCTCGAGGGGATCGACTGCGCACACGCCATCCGACAGCGCCATCCGGGCACCGGCGTCGTGGTGCTCTCGGCCCACGACGACGAGGAATACGCCATCGCGCTCCTCGGCAAGGGCCAGAGCGGGCTCGCGTACCTCCTGAAGGACCGGATCGCGCAAGGCGACGAGCTCGTCCGGGCCGTCCGGGAGGTCGCGGCCGGCGGGAGCGCCGTGGACCCGGCGATCGCCGAGCGTCTGTCCGGCCGCCGCGAGACCGGCCAGCCCGATCGAGAGCTCCTCGAGCTCATGTCGCAGGGGCTCGGCTACGAGGAGATGGCCGCGCGGCTGCGCACGACGCCGGAGGCCGTCGATCGTCGCATCACCGAGCTGTTCACGAGGATGGCGGCCGGGGTGCAGGGCGGCGGGGCGAGCGCCGTCGACGAGATGAAACGTCTGCATGCCGCGGTCGTCGCCAAGCAGACGGCGGCAGCCACGTTGTCCTCCTACGTCCCGCAGCGGGTGGCCGAGATGCTGGCGGCCGGCCAGGTCGCCCAGCAGGAGCTCGAGGTGACCGTGTTGTTCAGCGACATCCGGGGGTTCAGCGCGATCGCCGAGCGCCTGTCCGCGAAGGACATCGCCGAGATCGTGGGCCGGCACCTCTCCGCGATGGCGGAGATCGTCGTGGACAACGGCGGGATGATCGACAAGTTCCAGGGCGACGCGGTGATGGCGGTGTTCGGGGCGCCGGATCCACTGTCCGACCACGCGAGGCGCGCGCTGGATTGCGCGATCGCCATGCAGCGCCGCCAAGGGGAGCTGAACGCGCAGGGTTGGGGGTCGGAAGCGGTGGCCGAGTTGCACATCGGCGTCGGGGTCAACACCGGTCTGGTGGTGGCCGGGGCCATCGGCGGCGGCGGTCGGCTCGAATACACGGTGATCGGCGACGCCGTGAACGTGGCTCAGCGGCTCCAGTCCGAGGCCGAGGGTGGTGACATCGTCGCGAGCGCCGCCACGGTCGCCGCCGCGGACGGCGTTCGCTGCGAGCCGATCGGCTCCCGGGTTGTGAAAGGCCGGGAGGAGCCGGTGGAGGTGTTCCGGGTGCTACAGGAGATCGAACGGTGACGGATCCGGCGATCGCACGGCCGGCGGGGAGGCCTCGACGGTGGCCATGGATCGCTCTCGGCATCTTCTTCTGCCTGGCCGGGATCGGCATCGCCGGGATCGTTGCGAACGACGAGTCCTTGGCCGAGCAAGCCCCGTTCATCGTTGCGTTCGCCATGTTCGCCGTGGTCGGCGCGACGATCCTGAGCCGAGCGCCGCGCAACCGGATCGGCGCCCTGCTCCTGTACGGCTCGGGGATCACCGCCAGCGCGTTCGTCGGCGGCGAGGTGATGACGTTCCTGGTCGACGACGGGACCACGTCCGGGCCGCTGGTGCTCACCGCCGCGGTGTTCAGCAACGTCGGATGGATCCTCGGGATCGTGCCGGTGTTGTTCTTCCTGCCCCTCCTGTTCCCCGACGGCCGCCTCCCATCGCCGCGCTGGCGGCCGCTCGCCTGGCTGAATGCGGCAACGATCGGTTTCGTGTTCATGGTGGTCGTCTTCGGAGAGCCTCGCCTGACCGGGTCCGTCGAATCGGTGGCGATCTCGAATCCCCTGCAGATCGTCGACGTCGAGCCTCCCGAGGCCGTCTTCACCGCACTGCTCTTGATCTGTCTCGGCGGGTCGGTCGCGTCCCTGGTGGTCCGGTTCCGGCGCGCGAGTGGCGTCGAGCGACAGCAGATCAAGTGGGTCGTGGCTTCGCTCGTGTTCCTGCTCTTGTCGTTCGTCGCCTCGAACATCGCGTCAGCCGTCGGAGGCAGCGGCCTCATCGACACGTTTGTCTCGGGGGCGGCGTTCATCGCGCTTCCCGTTGCGATCGGCATCAGCGTCCTGCAGTACCGGTTGTTCGATCTCGACGTCGTCGTGAAGAAGACGTTGATCGCCGGGTCGCTCGTCCTCCTCGTCGTCGCGGTCTACGGCACCCTCGTGTGGCTGTTCGGCGCCTCGACGACCGATGGGGGGACCTCGGTCTGGTACTTCCTCGTGCCCCTCCTCCTCGGGATCGCGTTCCGGCCGGTGATGCGCCTGTCGCGGAAGGTCGCCGACCGGCTCGTCTACGGCCGTCGCGCCACCCCGTACGAGGTGCTGACCGAGTTCTCCGAGCGGGTCGGCGACGCCTACGCCACCGACGACATCCTCGGCCGGATGGCGCAGATCCTCGGCCAGGGCGTCGGGGCGAGCATCGCGCGCGTGTGGCTGCTGGTGGGGGCGGAGCTCCGAGCCGAGACCACGTGGCCGTCGGACGCTCCGTCGCCGCCCGCGGTCGCGATGCGTGCCGACCGCCTCCCCGATCTCCCGGGACAAACGGTGGTCGAGGTCCGTGACCGCGGCGAGCTGCTCGGGGCGTTGTCCGTCGCGATGCCGCCCAGCGACCCCATGACGCCGGCGAAGGAGAAGCTCGTCCGAGACCTGGCCGCGCAGGCCGGCCTGGTGCTTCGGAACGTGCGTCTGGTGGAGGAGCTCCGCGCCTCGCAGCGACGCATCGTGGCTGCGCAGGACCAGGAGCGCCGGCGGATCGAACGCAACATCCACGACGGCGCCCAGCAGCAGCTCGTGGCGCTCGCGGTCAAGGCGCGCCTCGCTCGGCAGCTGGCCGAACGAGACCCGATCCAAGCCGTTGAGGTGTTGTCGCAGATCGAGGCCGAGACGCAGACCGCCCTTGAGGACCTCCGCGACCTGGCTCGTGGCATCTACCCGCCCCTGCTGGCCGACAAGGGCCTCCCGGCAGCGCTCGAAGCGCAGGCCAGGAAGTCGCCAGTCCCCGTGGACGTCGACGCCGACGGGGTCGGCCGGCTCCCGCAGGACGTCGAGGGCGCGGTCTATTTCTCGGTGCTCGAGGCGCTCCAGAACGTGGCGAAATACGCGGACGCGACCCGAGCGTCCGTTCGGCTACGGATCGCGGACGGCGACATGACGTTCGAGGTCGAGGACGATGGGAACGGCTTCGACGCCTCCTCGACCGGGTACGGCACCGGCCTGCAGGGCATCGCGGACCGCCTGGCCGCGCTGGAGGGGGATCTGGAGGTGCGGAGCGCACCAAACGAGGGGACCGTGCTCACGGGGCACGTTCCGCTGGGAGGGGCATGAGATGAGGAAGGCGTTTCGAATCGTCGCGGGGGTCTTCGGAGTCCTCGGCATCGTCTTCAGCGTTCCGTTCGCCGTGATCTCGTTCTTCGACGACGCCCAGGAGATCCACGAGCTGCACAACCTGGCGTTCGTGCCGCTGTACGGGTTGTTGCTCGGCGTGGCGCTTCTTCTCGCGGCGTGGCGTCCCGAGGAGAACGTGTCGGCGTTCCTCGTCGCCGTCGCCTCGGGGGTGGCCGGGGCCATCGCGGGGCTCGTCTCGGGTGACTTCGTCTCCGGGTTCT
This sequence comes from Actinomycetota bacterium, assembly GCA_035461565.1. Lineage (GTDB taxonomy): Bacteria > Actinomycetota > UBA4738 > UBA4738 > HRBIN12 > CALGFI01. The sequence continues at coordinate 1,503 of DATHVC010000270.1, read as the reverse complement.
GGTTCAGCGCTCCGATCACGATCGCGATCTTGTGGTGGCTGCACCCGTCGCGCTCGAGCCTGCTCCGGCCGGATGGCGCGCATTGGCCGACGGCCGCGCTGGCGGTCGTCGCGCTCGTCCCCGCCATCGCCTCCTTCCTCACCCAGTCCGAGCTCCAACGCACCGGTGTGGCAGGGGACGAACATTGGGAGCTGCACCACTACAGCGGGATGGCCGCGCTCGCGCTCGCCCTCCCTCTGTGTGCCGCCGCGGCCTGCCTGCGGGCGACCGGCCGATCGTCCGGCGCATCGCTTGTCGGCCTTTCGGCGGTGGTCGTGGCCGTCGCATCGCTGGCGCTCTCCGACCACGTCGGCGCGTTCGATCCGCTGTGGGCGTGGCTCGCGCTCGCCTGGGGGCTCGCTCTCGTTGGCCTCGCGAGGGTTTCGACGCGATCGATGGAGCCGGTCGCTCGATGAGCGAGGGGGCGCGCCCCAGGAGCCCCTTCCGGCGGTTCGAACGCTGGCTCGTCGGGTTGCTCTTCGCCGTGATGGCGTTCGTCGTAGAGCGGGCGGTGCTGCGGTCGATCCGCAAGGGCCGGATCCGGCCCAAACGCGCGGAAGCCGGCGAGCCGCTGGCCACCAGCAGCGGCACCGACGTCAGCGGTCAGGTCTGACGCCGAAGCAGGTCGACGAGCAGTCCGAGCGTGAGGAGCGCCCCGGCGATGCCGAAGGCGACGGGCACCCATGCCGGCACGCGTTCGGAGACCGCCGTGAGTCCGGAGGCCAGGATGGCCGCGCCGGACGTGAGGCCGAGCGAAAGCCGGCGCCCCGCCCGTCTGACCGTGTCCTCGAGGCTCGCGGCGCGGAAGTTGACCTCGAGCTTGCGCCCGGGTCGCGCGCCGATCAGGCGCTCCACCGCCTCGACCACGCGCTGGAACCGAACCTTCACCTTCTGCGACTGGTAGAAGAGCGTCTTCGGGTCAAGCTTGGAGCCCATCCCGCGCAGGACCTCGCGCATCAGGTACTTCCCCGCGACCTCGAACGGATCGAGTTGCGGATCGAGCTCGGCGGTGGCCATCTGGACCTGGGCCAGCGCCTTGCCCGTGAGCGTCAACGACGCCGGGAGCGGGACCTGGTGGCGCAGCCCGATCTCGCTCATCTCCTGGAGCATGGGGCCGAGCTGGATCTCGGCGAGCGACACCGTCCGGTACTTGGCGAGCAACCCCCCGATCTCTTCCTGGAACGCCGTCGGGTCGAGGTCGCTGCGGTCGATGGCTCCGGTCAACATCAACGTGACGTCGGTCAGGAACCCCTCGTCCTGCTGCCAGAAAGCGAGCAGGATCAACATGAGGTGTTCGCGGAGATCGGGGCCGATCTCCCCGATCATCCCGAAGTCCAGGAAGTAGATCTTGTCCTTCCACCACATCAGATTCCCGGGGTGCGGGTCCGCGTGGAAGAACCCGTCGCTGAGGACCTGCTTGTAGTAGCTCTCGATGAGCTGGCGGGCAGCCTCCTTGCGCTCGCT
>DATHVC010000269.1:0-1668 GCA_035461565.1 Actinomycetota bacterium | reverse complement strand
AAGGGGGTGAAGTCGGCCAGGCCCTTGGCCGCCTGGACCTTGGTGATGGCGGCGGTCAGGGTGGTCTTGCCGTGGTCGATGTGCCCGATCGTGCCGATGTTCACGTGGGGCTTGGTCCGCTCGAACTTCTGCTTGGCCATGTCGGTCCGGCTCCTCCTCTGTGACCTACTCGCCTCGTACTCGGGCCACGATCTCCTTCGCGATCGCGGCCGGGACCTCCGCGTACGCGTGGAGCTGCATCGGCGTGTGCGAGGCACGACCCTGGGTCCGCGACCGCAGGTCCGTCGCGTAGCCGAACAGCTCGGCCAGCGGCACCAGCACGCGCACCGCCTTCTGGCCGCTCCGGTCGTCGATCCGCTCGATCCGGCCCCGCCGGGCCGTCAGGTCCCCCATGACGTCCCCGATGAACTCCTCGGGGGTGATCACCTCGAACTCCATGACCGGCTCGAGCAGCACCGGGTCCGCCTTCTTCGCGGCGTCCTTCAGCGCCATCGACCCCGCGATCTTGAACGCCATCTCGCTCGAGTCCACCTCGTGGTACGAGCCGTCGACGAGCGTCGCTCGGACGTCCACCACGGGATAGCCGGCGAGCACGCCCGACTCCATCGACTCCTGGATGCCGTGGTCCACCGACGGGATGTACTCCCGCGGGATGGCCCCGCCCGTGACCTTGTTGACGAACTCGTAGCCGCCGCCGGGCCCCGTGGGCTCGAGGTCGATGACGACGTGGGCGTATTGTCCTCGGCCGCCCGTCTGGCGGACGAATCGCGTGACGACCTTCTCCACGGGCTTGCGGATCGTCTCGCGGTATGCCACTTGCGGCTTGCCGACGTTCGCGTCCACGCTGAACTCGCGCCGGAGGCGGTCCACGATGATGTCCAGGTGGAGCTCGCCCATGCCCGAGATCACCGTCTGGCCCGTCTCGTCGTCGTACTTCACGACGAACGTCGGGTCCTCGTCGGAGAGCTTGCCGAGCCCGGTCCCGAGCTTGTCCTGGTCGGCCTTGGTCTTGGGCTCGACCGCCACCGAGATCACCGGCGTCGGGAAGCTGATGGACTCGAGGATGATCGGATTCGCCGGCTCGGCCAGCGTGTCCCCGGTGATCGAGTGTTTCAGCCCCACGACCGCGACGATGTCGCCGGTGAACGCGGCCTCCATGTCTTCGCGGTGGTTGGCGTGCATCTGGAGGATCCTGCCGACCCGCTCTTTGCGATCCTTCGTGGTGTTCTCGACGTGCGACCCCGCTCGGAGCACGCCCGAATACACCCGGACGTACGTGAGCCGTCCGACGTACGAGTCGGACATGATCTTGAACACGAGACCGCTGAACGGCTCCGTGTCCTCGGCCCGCCGTTCGCCCGGCTCGCCGTTCGGCAGGTGGCCCTCGACCGGCAGGACGTCGCTCGGCGCCGGCAGGTAGTAGACGATCGCGTCCAGGAGCGGCTGGATCGCCTTGTTCTTGAACGCGGACCCGCACAGGACCGGGACGCCTTCGCCGGCAAGGGTTGCGCGCCGGATGGCTCGGCGGAGCTCTTCGACCGTTGGGTCGTCCTCGTGGACGAACTTGTCCATGAGGGCCTCGTCGTGGTCGGCGAGCTTCTCGAACAGGTCGCGGTGGGCCTGCTGCGCCGCGTCCTGGAGCTCGGCCGGGATCTCCGTGGTCTCCCA
>DATHVC010000268.1:0-7350 GCA_035461565.1 Actinomycetota bacterium | reverse complement strand
ATCGCGATGAGGGCGTTGAGCGCGTTCCCGGCGTTGAGCTGCCGCAGGCCGTGAAGGAGCTCGCGTCCCAGACCCCCCTCGCCGACCAGGGCCGCGATCACGACCATGCCCAGCGCCATCATGATGGTCTGGTTGACGCCCAGCATGATCGACGGCCGGGCCAGCGGCAGCTGCACCTTCCGCAGGACCTGCCCGGCCCCCGAGCCGAAGGCGTGGGCAACCTCGATCGCCGTCGGCGGCACCGAGCGAATGCCCAGGCTCGTCAGGCGAACCGCCGGCGGGAGGGCGAAGATCACGGTCGCGATCAGGGCCGGCGGCGCGCCGATGCCGAACAACAACACGGCGGGCAGCAGGTATGAGAACGCCGGGATCGTCTGCATGGCGTCGAGGAGCGGCCGGAGCACACGCTCGACCCGTGGCCTGCGACCGGCCCAGATGCCGAGTGGGATGCCGATGGCGAGCGCGATCAGCACCGAGACGATCATCAGCCCGAGCGTCTCCACGCTGCGCCCCCAGACGCCGAGGAGCCCGAACGAGAACACGCCGAAGGCGGTCAGGAGGGCCATCCGCCACCCGGCGGCGAGCCCGGCAACGGCCGCGGCGCCGACCAACAATCCCAGCCAGGTCGTCCTGGACAGGGCCGTGATCGTCCAGTCCAGCAACGTGGTCAACCCGCTCTTGATCGGCGAGAGAACGGCCGTGAACAGCCAGTGGGTCTGCTGGTTGTCGCGGACCCAGGCCTCGAACGAGTTGAACCAGGACTGCGCGTCGACCACGAGCCCCTGGGGGAACCCCTCGCCCAGCCAAGCCAGCCCGATCCACGCCGCCATCACGGCGATCGCGAGCCACGCGCTCCGGCGCCGCCAGGTGGCCGCCGGGCCGCGCCCGGTCGTTTGGACGAGTGCGGCGATCTCCTCGTCGGTCCGTCGCTGGAACGCCCGGGCCGACCGGGCCTCGACCTCCACCCGCTATCGCTCCTCGACCAGCGCGGCCATGATCGCCCCCCGATCCACGACGCCGACGATCTCGGAGCCGTCGACGACCCGGATGGTGCGGTCCACCTCGGCCACGAGCGGAAGAAGATCCTGGACCACGGTCTCTGCCGGCACCGTGACATCGTCCGCGGTTCCGCTGCCGTCGGGCGGCGACATGATCGAACGCGCCGTGAGCACGTGCGCCCTCGGGACGTCGCGCGTGAAGTCCGCCACGTAATCGTCGGCCGGGCGCGCCACCACCTCTTCGGGCGTCCCGACCTGGACGAACCGTCCGTCTTTCATGATGGCGATGTGGTGCCCGAGCTTGAGGGCCTCCATCAGGTCGTGCGTGATGAAGATCATGGTCTTCTCGAGCTCCACCTGGAGCCGGCACACCTCGTCCTGCATGTCGCGGCGGATCAACGGGTCGAGCGCGCTGAAGGGTTCGTCGAACAGCAGGATCTCGGGGTCGGTGGCGAGCGCCCGGGCCAGACCCACGCGCTGCTGCATCCCCCCCGAGAGCTCGTCCGGGTACGAATGTCCCCACCCGCTCAGCCCCACGACGTCGAGCACCTCGTTGGCCTTGGCTTCGCGCGCGGCCCGGTCCATGCCTTGGATCTCGAGCCCGTAGGCGACGTTGTCGACGATCTGCCGGTGCGGGAACAGCCCGAAGTGCTGGAACACCATGCTGACCTTGTGCCGCCGCAGCTCGCGCAGGCGCTCCGGGCTCGCTTCGAGGACGTCCTCGCCGTCGATCAGGATCCGGCCCGCGGTGGGTTCGTGCAGCCGGTTGATCATCCGGACGAGCGTGGACTTGCCCGACCCGGACAGTCCCATCACCACGAAGACCTCGCCGGGCGCGACGTCGAAGGACACGTCGCGGACGGCGGCCACACAGCCGGCCTTCTGGAGGAGCTCGGCGCGGGGGAGGTCCGCGTCGGGCGAGCCGACGATCCGCTCGGCCCCCGGCCCGTACACCTTCCACACGCCGCGGCACGAGACGGTGACGTCGGTGGGCCGTTCGCTCACCCGGTACGCTTCCCCCTCCTCGGTCCCGCCCCCGGAACCGTCCGTCCCGCCGCGGAACCCTCGCATCTTGGGCGCGCCGGGAGACAGGCGCAAGGCAGCGGTTGCACTATCGGCAACGCTGGCGCGCAGCGCACGCGCGCATGGGGCAGACTCCGGTTCCGCGCGGCGGAAGGCGGATGCGGTACGACTTCGTGATCGTCGGGGGCGGCTCGGCCGGGTGTGTCCTGGCCAACCGGCTGAGCGCCGACCGCTCGACCCGGGTGCTGGTGCTCGAGGCGGGTCGCCCGGACTACCCCTGGGACGTGTTCATCCACATGCCCGCGGCGCTGACCTTCCCCATCGGGTGGCGCTGGTACGACTGGAAGTACGAGTCGGAGCCCGAGCCGTACATGGGCGGCCGGCGCGTCTCCCACGCTCGGGGCAAAGTCCTCGGCGGCTCGAGCTCGATCAACGGGATGATCTTCCAGCGCGGCAACCCCATGGACTACGAGCGGTGGGCGGCCGACCCGGGCATGGAGAGCTGGGGCTACGCGCACTGTCTCCCGTATTTCAAACGGATGGAGACCTGCCTGGCGGCGGCGCCGGACGATCCGTTCCGCGGCCACGACGGCCCGCTCGTTCTCGAACGCGGCCCGGCCACCAATCCGCTGTTCGGCGCGTTCTTCGCAGCGGTCCAGCAGGCCGGCCACGAGCTCACCGACGACGTGAACGGCTACCGCCAGGAGGGGTTCGCGCCGTTCGACCGGAACGTCCACCGCGGGCGAAGGCTCTCGGCGGCCGGCGCCTACCTGCGACCGGTCATGCGCCGCCCGAACCTGGACGTCCGCACCCGAGCCTTCGTGAACCGGGTGATCGTCGAGGGGGGGCGGGCGGTCGGGGTCGAGGTCGTCCGGGGCCGCGGCGGTCCCGAACGGATCGAGGCCGGCGAGGTCGTGCTGTGCGGCGGGGCGATCAACACGCCGCAACTCCTGGAGCTCTCGGGCATCGGCGACGTCGAGCGCCTCCGGTCCGTCGGCGTCGAGCCCGTGCACCACCTCCCCGGGGTGGGCGAGAATCTCCAGGACCACCTCGAGGTCTACATCCAGTACGCCTGCACCCAGCCGGTCTCCGTGGCGCCGTACCTGAAGTACCGATGGCGACCGTGGGTGGGGTTCCAATGGTTGTTCTTCCGCCGGGGCCCCGGGGCGACCAACCATTTCGAGGGCGGCGGGTTCGCCCGAAGCAACGACGAGGTGACCTACCCCAACCTGATGTTCCACTTCCTGCCCATCGCCGTTCGATACGACGGCAGCGCGCCCGCCGGCGGCCACGGCTACCAGGTGCACGTCGGCCCCATGACCTCGGACGCCCGTGGTTCGATCCACGTGCGCAGCGCCGACCCGCGGGAGCACCCGGCCCTGCTGTTCAACTACCTCTCCACCGAGCAGGACCGGCGCGAGTGGGTCGAGGCCATCCACGTCGCCCGGCACATCCTGAACCAGCCGGCCATGAACCCCTACAACGGGGGCGAGCTCTCGCCCGGGCCGTCGGTCGAGACCGACGAGCAGATCCTGGCGTGGGTGGCGCGGGACGGGGAGACGGCGCTCCACCCCTCGTGCACCTGCCGCATGGGAACCGACGACTCGGCGGTGGTCGATCCGCGGACGATGAAGGTGCGCGGGCTCGAAGGGCTCCGCGTGGTCGACGCCTCGGTTATGCCGTACGTGACGAACGGCAACATCTACGCGCCGGTGATGATGATCGCCGAGAAAGCGTCCGACCTGATCCTCGGCGCCACCCCCCTGCCGCCGGAACGCGTCGAGTTCTATCGGCACGCGAAGAGCTGAGCGCTCACGCCACCCCGAGCAACGCGAGGCCGCCGACGACCATAACGACGCCGAGGTACTGGTTCGGCGCCGGCCGCTCGTGCAGCAGCAGCACGCCGCCGAGGACCGGGAGCAGCGGGTACGTGGCCGAGACCGCCGTCACGATGGACACCAGCCCGACCTCGGCTCCCCGGACGTAGGAGAACGTCCCGAGGACGTCGACCAGGCCCACGGCCGCCGCCAGCCCGAGGCCAGAGACCCCGCAACGACGCTCGACGGTCGTCGTCGATCGTCGGGCCAGCAGGATCAGGGCAACGACGACGAACACCGCGGCGCTCGACACGCGGCCGAACCACAAGGCGGGCAAGGACCCGGCCCGCTGGGAGGCCCACGCCACGATGTAGGCACCCACGCCGAACAACAACATCGAGACGACGGCCCACGGGAGCCCGGCCGGGCGCGTCGCCGTCCCGGCCCGCAGGGCCTTCAGGTCCGTCGAGGTCAACACCGCCCCCGCGATGGTCACGGCCACGCCGGCCGTCTGCCACGGGCGAAGCGTCTCCCCCAACAGGACCACCGCGAGGATGACCGGCAGCACCGCGTAGCTGGCCAGGATGGGAGAGACCACCGCGATCGGTCCGAGCTGGAGCCCCCGGTACAACGTCGCGTACGCCGCGGCCGTGAGCAGGGCGTTCGGCCCGAGCCAGCCGACCACCTCTCGCAGCGGCTCGAGGTCGGGAGTCACCACGAGGAGCAGGATCGACATCGCCACCGCGGAGACCACCTGCGCGACGAGCACCGTGGCGCCGCTGCCGATCCGGCGGCCCGAGATCGCGGCCCACAGGTCGGCCACGCCCCAGCCGAGCGCCGCGCCGAGCCCGAAGATCACTCGGACGTGCTCGCGGCGTCGCGGTACCGAGCGTCGCGCCAGGCGATCGCGGCCTTCAGCCCCTGCTTCTGCGTGATCCGGCGGAACTCATCGCGCGCGGGGAGGTTGGCGGTCTCGATCATCACGTCGATCTCCGTGTTCGCCTCCATCGCCGCACGGAACCCGGCGACGTCCCACACGCGGTTCACCGCTCGCTTCGTGGCCTGCACCACGAACGGCTCGTTCTTGGCGATCTCCTCGGCCAGGACCAACGTCGCGGCGTCGAGCTCGCCACGCGGCACCACCCGGTTCACCAGGCCCAGGCGAAGCGCCTCGGACGCCGGCACCCGGTCCTCGCCGGTGAACAACAGCTCCTTGGCGGCGCGAACGCCGATCACCCAGGGCAGGAACATCGAGACGACCCCGGAGCCGAACCGCACGTCCACGTATCCGAAGTAGGCGTCGTCGGCGGCGACGGCCAGGTCACACGCCAGCATGAGGTCGGTCCCACCGGCCAGGCAGTACGAATGCACGCTGGCCACGATCGGCTTGGGGTGGTCGAGCACCCGGAGCATGTGGTGGTTGTCTCGGGCGAGCGCCTCGTACCAGGCGCCCGAGTCCATCTCTCCTGCGGCGGCGTCTTCGTTCAGGTCGTAGCCGGAGCAGAAGGCCCGTCCCGCCCCGCGGAGGACCACGACCCGTACGCCGTCGTCATCGGCCGAGTCGTCGAGGGCGCGCATGAGCGCGTCCATCAGCTCCCCGTTGAGCGCGTTGAGCGATTCGGGGCGGTTCATCGTGAGCCGTCGCACCGGCCCAAGGTCCTCGCTCAGCAGGACGTCGCGCGACTCCGGCATGGGATCCCCCGCCGCCCGGCGTCGGCTCGATGCCCGGCGCGGCGGCGCGATCATACACGCGGCGTTGAACGCGGATTCAGTCCGCCCCGAGGAGCTCGAGCACGTCGCGGGCGGCGCGCCTGCCGCTCCGAACGGCTCCCTCGAGCGTCCCGTGCCACGCCAAGCCCGCGGTGTGTTCGCCCGCGAGCGCGACCCGGCCGAACGGCCGCTCCAGCGCGGGAAGCAGCGCGACGCTCCCCGGCCGGATCACGGTGTAGCCGCCGCGGGTGAGCGGGTCGGCCTCCCACGACACGAGGGTGGCCTCGCCCACCGCATGGAGCACGGGATCCAGGCTCGCGAGGCGCTCGAGCCACGGGCCCGGGCCGCCGCGGCGGGTCGCGAGCGCCGCCTGGGCCGAGGGCGAACCCGCGAAGGCGGTGACACACCGACGCGGCCGGCCGCGCTCCCCGAGCGCCGTCCACCACCACCACGGCCCGGCGACGCTCTGCCGCGCTCGCGGCGCGGGCGCCATCGCGAGCGGGACCACGAGCTTGGACGCCGGGCCGAATCCGAGTGCCGCGAGCGCGTCGGCCACCTCGGCCGGCGGCGCCGGGTCGATCGGCATCGCCCGGAGGCACGGCAGCGGGACGGCCACCACCGCCGCTCCGGCGTGGATCGGGTTGTCGCCGGATCCGACCACTACCCGGACCCCCTCCCGTCCGTGTTCGATCGCGACGACCGGACGGCGCAGGCGCACGCCGGGTAGCCGTGCCGCGATCGCCTCGGCGGGCGCGCTCGCGCCCGCCGAGAACCGTCGGCTCGGGCCGCCGCCGGCGGCGACGAGATCCTCCGCCACCGAGAGCGCCACGTCGTCGAGCTCGGCGGCGCACGTGCCCTGCCAGCGCGCTCGCACCACTGCACGGACGTCGTCGGGACCGGGCAGATCGCGCAGGAAAGCGCCGACGGAGCGCCGCGCGCGATCGACCGGATCCACCGCGGTGAGGGCCCGTCCGGCCACCTCCAAGAAGGCGTCGATCTCGGCGCCGCTCACCGGGAGGTCGGCCACCTCACGCCGAGCGAAGTCCACCCCCGCCGGGACGAGCTCGAGCCCGAACCGCTCCGCCAGCGCCTCAACCTCGTCGTGTCCGTCGAAGATCCACTCGCCGCCGAGCTCGGCCGGCTCGCCGTTCGGGAGCCGAGTGGTCCAGGCCCGGCCCCCGACCCGCTCTCGGGCCTCGAGTACGGCGACGTTCAGCCCCGCCTCCTGGAGCTCGAACGCCGCCGCGAGTCCCGCGAAGCCGGCGCCGACCACGACCGCGTCTGGGTTGCTCGGGAACGGCACTGGGTTGCCCTGGAACGGCGACCTATGCTACTCACGGGTTTGATCGGCCGTACAAACCGGGCCTCGGGTCTCGAGGAACGAGCCGAAGGGCGAACGTTCGGCCGGAGGAAGACTGGAGGTGGGGGGACGCATGTTGCACCCGCGCGAGCGACGGCCGCGGATGAGCCGCCGGGACTTCCTGAGGAACTCGATCGGGGCCACCGCGCTCCTGCCGAGCGCCGCCGCGATCCTGGCCGCCTGCACGAAGCCGGGCACGACGCCCGACAGGACCGAGGGGAACGGCGCCACCGGTGAGGGCCAGACCGTCGACCTGGTGGACCTGCTCACCCCGCGACCCGATCGGCCGGTCACCCTGCAGTTGAACGGCCGGGAGCCGATCCCGACCGACCTCCCGATCGAGGAGGGTGCCGATCTCCAGATCTTCAACTGGGTCGACTACGTCTGGAAGGCGATCGTCCGCCGCTTCGTCGAGCAGAACAGCGAGCACGGGATCTCGTTC
>DATHVC010000267.1:0-3646 GCA_035461565.1 Actinomycetota bacterium | reverse complement strand
CCAGGAGCGCCCGCATCGCGGCGAGCAGGTTCGACTTGCCGGCCTTCGCCTCGCCCACCAGCGCCGTCACCGGCCCCGGTCGGATCGTCACGTCCACGAGCGATCGGTAGCCGAGGACGCGGACCTCCGTGAGGAGGGGGGTCATCGCCCGATCACGCCGAGCATCTTCACGCCGGCGTGCACGAGGGGCCGAGATCGGTCACGCGGCGAACTTCTCGGGTTCGGCCACGAAGCGCGCGCGGCAGGAGTCGGAGCAGAAATAGTACGTCTGCCCGTTGTGGTCGGCGGTTCCGGCGGCCGTCGACGGATCGATATCCATGCCGCACACGGGGTCCCGCACCGTCTCCACGGTCTGCTCCTTTCGCTCCTCGTGTTCGTGGACCTCGACGTCCACACGGTCGACCGGGGTTCCCGCGGCGGGAAGCGCGGGGGCGCGGTAGGTCCGCAGTCGGTTCGCGTTGCCGACGACCGAGAGCGACGACAGCGCCATCGCCGCCGCGGCGATCATCGGGCTGAGGAGCAGCCCAGTCGCCGCGTACAGGGCCCCCGCGGCCACGGGGATACCGAGCGTGTTGTAGACGAACGCGAAGAACAGGTTCTGTCGGATGTTCCGCATGGTGGACCGGCTCAGGCTCACCGAGGTCGCGACGCCGCCGAGCGCGCCCGAGATCAACGTCACGTCGGCGGCCTCGATCGCCACGTCGGTCCCGGTGCCGATGGCGATCCCGACGTCGGCCTGCGCGAGCGCCGGCGCGTCGTTGATGCCGTCCCCCACCATCGCCACGAGTTTGCCCTCGTCCTGGAGCCGGCGGACCTCCAGCGCCTTGTCCTCGGGCAGCACCTCGGCCAGGACCCGTCCGATGCCGACCTGACGGGCCACGGCCTCCGCGGTGCGGCGGTTGTCGCCGGTGATCATGACGACCTCCAGGCCGAGATCGCGCAGCGCGCGAACCGCACGCGGCGAGTCCTCCTTCAGCGTGTCCGCGACGGCCACCACCCCGGCCGGCGTCCCGTCGACCGCCACGTAGATCGCGGTCTTTCCGTCGTCGGCCAGGCGAGCCCCGGCCTCCTCGAGCACCGAGGGCTCCACGCCGCGCTCCGCCAGGAGGTGCGTCGTGCCGACCAGCACCCTCCGACCATCCACGATGGCTTCGATCCCCCGCCCCGTGACGGATCGGAACTCCGACGGTTCGGCAAGCTCGATGCCGCGGCTCGCGGCCCCACGGACGATGGCCTGGCCCAGCGGGTGTTCGGAGGAACGTTCGGCCGAGGCCACCAGGCGCAGCATCTTGTCTTCGGTCGGCGAGCCGACCGGCACCACGTCGGTCAGGGCGGGTTCCCCTTTGGTGATCGTCCCGGTCTTGTCCAGGACGATCGTGTCGAGCTTGTGGGCCGTCTCGAGCGACTCGGCCGAGCGGATCAACACCCCGTTCTCCGCGCCTTTGCCGGTCCCCACCATGATCGAGAGGGGCGTGGCCAGCCCCAACGCGCACGGGCACGCGATGATGAGCACCGAAACCGCCGAGACGAGCCCGAACGTGAGCGCGGGGCTCGGCCCGACCACATACCAGACCACGAACGTACCGATCGCGATGAAGATCACGGCCGGCACGAAGTAACTCGCCACCAGGTCCGCCAGACGCTGGATCGGGGCCTTCGACGCCTGGGCCCGCTCGACCAGCTTGATGATCTGGGCGAGGACGGTGTCCTTCCCCACCTTCGTGGCGCGGAACCGGAACGCCCCGGTCTGGTTGATCGTCGCGCCGATCACCTCGTCGCCCGGACCCTTCGTCACCGGGATGGGCTCGCCCGTGACCATCGACTCGTCGATCGAGGAATGACCGTCGACGATCTCGCCGTCCACGGGGACCTTCTCCCCCGGGCGCACCAGGACGACGTCGCCGAGCTCGACGTCCTCGATCGGGATCTCCCGCTCCTCGCCGCCGCGAACGACGCGGGCCGTCCGCGCCTGGAGGCCGATGAGCGCGCGGATCGCCTCGCCGGTCCCGGCCTTCGCCCGCGCCTCGAGCAGCCGCCCGAGCAGGATCAACGTGAGGATGACGCCGACGGCTTCGTAATAGACCTCGCGGAGGTCCTCGGGGAGCACGTCCGGGGCGATCGTGACCACGAGGCTGTAGACGAAGGCCGCGGTGGTGCCGATCGTGATCAGCGTGTTCATGTCCGCGGTCCGGTTCCGCAGCGTCAACCAGCCGGTGCGGTGGATCGGCCAGCCGGTGTAGAGCATCACCGGCGTGATGAGCGCGAGCTGGACCCACGGCTCCATCAGGAGCTCGGGAACCCACGTCGCGTCGAACACGTCGGCCGCCATCACCGAGACGAGCACGGGAACGGTCAACACGGCGCCCACGAGCACGCGCCGCGAGAGATCGCGGATCTCGGCCCGCCGGGCCGAGGCCTCCGCGTCTTCGGTCGCCTCCGTCCCCGGGTCCGCGCGTTCCTCGACGCGGTACCCGGCTCGCGCGATCGCGTCGCGCATCTCGTCGATCCCCACGCGGTCCCGGTCGAACTCGACGCTGACGCGTTCGGCGCCGAAGTTGGCCTCGACCTTGTCCACGCCGGGCATCCCGTCGAGGGCGCTCTCGATGTTCCGGACGCACGTCGGGCAGGTCACGCCGCCGCCCCGGAGTGCGAACTCGACCCGGTTCGTCCCCGTGACCTCGCGGACCGGACCGACGCCCACGGCGCGAGCGACCTCGTGGTCGTGCCAGATCTCGGGCTCCTCGCCGACCTCCACCGACGAGGTCGGCGCCGACCCGTTCCCGTCGCCCGCCTCCACGACGAGCGTCCCGTGAAGCATGTTCATCCCGCAGGCGAACCCGAACTCGCCGGCGCGTTCGGGCATCAGCTCGACCGTCGTCCTGCCGAACGCGGCCAGGGACTTGCTCACGCCGAAGTCCGGGAACACCACCCGCGCCGAACAGTCGCTGTTCTCCTGACGGTCGAACACCAGCCGGAGCGGGATGCCCTCCTGGACCCGGATGAGGTTCGGGGAGTAGCCACCCTTGACGGTGATCTCGATCTCCTGGACGCCCCCCTGGACCATGGCCCGGCTGGCCTGCCTGGGCCCGAAGAAGAAATAGGAAAGGCCGGCGATCAACCCGACCCCGCCGAGCACCACGACGATCTCGGTTCCCGTCATCTCCACCTCGTTCTTCCCGGGTTCGAACGGACGACGCCTCTGCGGCTATACCTATACCCCCTAAGGGTATCTATCGTCAACGTGAAGACCTCGGGGTAGCCGGGTAGGCAGGGTCTACTCGTACTGGTCGGAAACGTCCCGGGCCGATCGCTCAACGGCCTCGAACAGCTCGGCGCGTTCGGAGGAGGTGGTGGCCGCTTCGACGGCCCCGAAGACATCCTCGAACTGCGCGAAGTGGGCGGTGAGCAGGGCGTGCGCCCCATACAGGATCCGGCGGAGCTCGGCCTCGAGTTCGTCGTCCAGGCCGGCGCTCCGCGCGCGCTCGGTCGCGGACTCCAGCTCGTCGGTGAGGCGGCCGACCTGCACGTGGCACTGGTTCATACCGACGGCGGCCTCGCCGCCCGCGGGCAGCTTCCGAACGAGCGGGAGCATCAGGCGGCCCTCCGCGACCGCATGCGGGATCAGCCGATGCGCGAGGAACTCGTG
>DATHVC010000266.1:0-2602 GCA_035461565.1 Actinomycetota bacterium | reverse complement strand
CGACCGGCTGGGGTTGTGGCTCCCGCTGCACCTGGCACTGGCCGGCGCGGTCTCCGTCGCCATCGCCGGGGCGATGCAGAACTTCGCCCTCACCCTGACCGCTGCTCCCGCTCCGGCGGCGTCGGTGGTCGCGGGGCAGTTCCTCGCGCTGAACATCGGCGTCCTGTTCCTGGCGTTGGGGCATCCGACCGAACGCTCCGGTTGGGTGGCCCTGGGCGGAGCCGCGTTCGTGGCCGCCGCGCTGGTGCTCGGATGGCTCGTGCTCCGGGCGCGCCGGATCGGCCTCAACCGACGACATCCGTTCCCGATCGCCATGTACCTCGCGGCCGTCGGTTCGGTGGTGATCGGCGGCACGATCGGAGCGCTCCTCGGCGCCGACGCGATCCCGGCGCGCGACTGGGTGGCCGCCCGGCACGCACACCTCACCCTGAACGTCCTGGGATGGGCCACGCTCACGATCGCCGGCACGCTCGTCACGTTGCTCCCGACCGTCCTTCGGATCCGCATGCCCTCCTGGCACGGGAGGGCGACCGGCGCGGCGCTCGTGTTCGGCGTGGCCGCGATGGCCATCGGCCTGGGCATGGATCTGCCCGCGTTCGCCGCCGCGGGCGGCATCGCGTTCGCCCTCGGGGCCCTCGGCGTCGTGTGGATGGCCGTCCTGAGCGTCCGCACGCCGCGGCGCTGGCCGGTCCCGGTCGCCGCGAAGCACCTGCTGCTCGCCCTGGCGTGGTTCGTCGTCGGCTCGGCCACCCTTCCGTGGGTGTTGGCCGATGGTGCCGCGTCGTTCGCTCGCCATCGCGAGGTCTTCCTCGCGGTATTCGTGGCCGGGTGGGTGATCCAGACGCTGCTCGGCGCGTGGCAGTACCTTCTGCCGATGGCGCACCCGGGGCATCCCGACGACCGGCGACGACAACTCGCGGCCATCGAGCTGGGCGGGTCGTTGCAGGTGGTCACGTTCAACGCCGGGGTGGCTCTCCTTGCGTTCGCCGGCGCGGGCTGGGTGAGCGGCGGCGCCGCGGCGGTTGGTGCCGGGCTCGCGCTCGGGGGCGGCGGGTTGGCGTTGCTCAAAGCCTGGGCGTTCGGGCCGCTCGGCAGGGTTCCCGCGCTCACCCGCCGTCAGCTCGACGTGTGGGGGGCCTGAGCGCTCGGAGCGCGGCGTCCTAGGATGACGTGATGGATGGCCCTCGGACGGCAGCGGTGATCACGATCTCGGACGGGGTCACCCACGGAACCCGCACGGACGAGTCCGGCGACGCGGCCGAACGCCTCCTGGCCGAGGCCGGGTTCGAGGTCGCCGAACGCGCCGTGGTGCCGGATGAGCGGCCGCAGATCGAGTCGCTCCTGTGCGAGCTCGCCGATGCCCGAGCCGTCCCGCTCGTCGTCACCACGGGCGGAACGGGATTCGGTCCGCGAGACGTGACCCCGGAGGCGACCCGCGCCGTGATCGACCGCGAGGCGCCCGGACTGGCCGAGCTCATGCGCCGCGCCGGGTTCGACAAGACGCCGCTGGCTGCGCTGTCGCGCGCGGTGGTCGGGACGCGAGGGAGCACGTTGATCCTCAACCTCCCCGGGAGCCCCAAGGGGGTGCGCGAGAGCCTGGAGGCCGTGCTGCCGGTCCTGCCGCATGCCGTCGAGCTCATGGGCGGCCGCACCGGCGCCCACCCCACGGGCCACCGGCCGCCCGTCGAGACGGTGGACGCGCCCGCGGATCGTCGCTGGGTGGACGTCCGGGCGGTCGAGATCATGGGGTCGCCGCCCTGCGCCGTCGGGAACGCCATGCGCATCGTGCCGGGCGGCGAGATCCAAGGAACGCTCGGGTGCGCCGAGTTCGACGAGGCCGCCGTTCGCGACGCCGTCGAGATCGCCCGGGCCGGCACGCCCAGGAGCCTCCGGTACACGCACGAGCAGGGGGAGGTGGTCGTGTTCTTCGACCCGCCGCCGCTGCGTTCCACGCTCGTGGTGGTTTCGGCCACCGACGTCGCGAGGGAGCTCCGGCGCCACGCCGCGGCGCTGGGGGACGAGACGGTGCTCCTCGAGCCGCGGGCCGAACGGGTCACCTCCCGGGACCACGCCGTACGCGGCCGGGTCGCCTACACGTTGGACGAGGTGCCGCTCGACGAACGCACCGACGTCGTCTTCACCGACCACGACGCGCCGGGCGTCGCCGCACTCCTGGCGGAGATCCTTCGTTCGCCGGCGCGGTTCGTCGGCGTGATGGGCAGCCGGGGTCACGTCGGGCCGTACCTCGACGAGCTCCGCGCGATGGGCCTGGACGAGGCGGTGATCGGACGGATCCGCTCGCCCGTCGGCCTCGACCTCGGGGGCCGTCGTCCGGAGGAGATCGCGCTGTCCATCGCGGCCGGGCTCGTCGCGGCCCGCCACGATCGCGACGGCGGCTGGCTGGACGCGGGGTGAGCCGCAGCGCACGCCACGTCCGCAAGAACCGTCGGTACTGGGACGCCGAGAGCAGGCGGTACCAGGTCGACCACGCGGCTCAGCTCGGCCGCCGGACCGCGGCCTGGGGGGTGTGGTCGATCCCGGAGTCCCACCTGCGGGTGCTCGGCGACGTTCGCGGCAGCGTCGTGCTCGAGCTCGGGTGCGG
>DATHVC010000265.1:0-41603 GCA_035461565.1 Actinomycetota bacterium | reverse complement strand
GTCGCGTGCGCGCGAGGACCGTCACCGGCGCCACCGTGGACGGGGTGGCCGAAGGTGTGGACGAGGCGGGCGGGCTCCAGATCGCGACGGGCGAGACGACCCAGGTCGTCCGGTTCGGGGAGGTCGAGCACCTGCAGTAAGCTCCGACCATGGTGTTCCCGCGCCGGCTCCTCATCGATGGCGAGGAGCTCGTCCTCGATCTGCGGCCGCACTGGATCGCCCTCGTCCTCCCCGTGGTCGTGACGGCCCTGGTGGTCGCGGGATGGATCCTCGTCCTCGTGTTCGCGCCCGACGAGGGCACCGGCCGAACCGTCCTGGTGTGGGGATCGTCCGCGGTCGCGCTCGTGCTCCTCCTGTGGTATCCGGTCCGAGCCTTCGTGGCGTGGGTCACGTCGAACTTCGCGGTGACCAGCGACCGCGTGATCCACCGTCAAGGCTTCATCGCCAAACACACCATGGAGATCCCGCTCGAGGCCATCAACGACGTCCGATTCCGGCAGTCGATCCTGGAGCGGATGGTGGGCGCCGGCGACCTCGTGATCCAGTCGGCGAGCGAATTCGGGCGCAACGTGTTCGCGAACATCCCCGACCCCGAGGCCGTGCAGCGGACGATCTACGAGCAGGGTGAGCGAAACAAGGAACGGATGTTCCGCGGCCGCAGAACCTCGCCCGCTGCGCCGGCGGTCTCCACCGAGCTCGAGCGCCTTGCGGATCTTCGGGATCGCGGCGTGCTCACCGAGGCCGAGTTCCAGAACCAGAAGAAGAGGATCCTCGGGGAGTCCTGAGGTTCGCCGGGCGGCGCGGCCCCGTGCAAGGATGCCCGTATGCCCATCGTGAGAGAGGTTCGTCTCCCCGGGGTCGGCGTCCGGTTCGAGTTCGAGACCGATGCGGGCGTGGCGGTGGCCGTCATCCACCACCGCACCGGCGAACGGGAGCTCATCGTCTATGACGTGGACGACCCCGACGCCGGTCGCGACGTTCTGCGGCTCGACTCGGACGACAGCCGGACGCTCTCGGAGCTGCTTGGCGGCTCCCAGGTCGCGAAGGATCTCGCGGAGCTCCAGCAGGACGTCGCCGGCCTGGCTGTGGACCGGCTCCCCGTCCCTCCGGCCTCTCCCTACGCAGGCAGAACGATCGGTGACACCGCTGCGCGTACGCGCACCGGGGTGTCGATCGTCGCCGTGCTTCGCGGCGACGAGGCGGTGCCGGCTCCCGGCCCGGAGTTCGGGATCGAGGGCGGGGACATCCTCGTGGTGGTCGGGACGCCCAGGGGAATCGAGGACGTCACCATCCTGCTCCGCTCGGGCTAGCGGCGATGCCGGGCGAGTTGTTCCTGATCGAGCTCGGCGGGCTCGTCCTGCTCCTCGCGATCCTCGCCCGGCTGGCCTCCCGGCTGGGGTTCTCGCCCATCCCCCTGTACCTGCTCGCCGGCCTCGCGTTCGGCGAGGGTGGCATCGTCCCGTTCGTCACCGCCGACGACTTCGTCCAGGCCGGCGCGGACATCGGCCTGATCCTGCTGCTGTTCTCCCTCGGTCTGCAGTCCAACGCCGGCGAGTTCGTGGACATCCTTCGGGGCAGCGGTGCCGCCGCGGTGGCCGACATCGCGCTGACGTTCCTTCCTGCCCTGGCGGCGGGCCTGCTCCTGGGATGGGACCCGCTCGCGGCGGTGCTCCTCGGGGGCGTCGCCTACAACACGTCGTCCAGCGTGGCCGCCCGGGTCCTCGAGGAGATGGGATGGCTCGGCAACCGGGAGACCCCGGTGGCCCTGGCCGTCACGGTCATCGAGGACCTGTCGATGGCGGCCTATCTGCCGGTGGTCACCATCATGCTGTTGGACGGAGACCCGTCGGGCATCGCCGTCTCGGTGGTCCTCGCGCTGGTGGCGGTGGGGGGCGCGCTCGCGCTCGGGCGGCGGCATGGCCTCGCGTTGGGCCGGGCGATCCTGAGCCGTTCGGACGAAGCGCTGCTGCTCACGGTGCTCGCCCTGGGGCTGCTCGTCGCCGGGTTCGCCCGCGAGGTCGGGCTGTCGGCGGCCGTGGGGGCGTTCCTCGCCGGAGTGGTGCTCTCGGGGCCGGCCGCGGAGCGGGCGCAACAACTCCTTCGACCGATGCGCGACGTCTTCGCGGCCGTCTTCTTCGTGTTCTTCGGGTTCCAGATCGACCCGTCGACGATCCCGGGGACGCTGGGGATCGCGCTGGGGCTCGCCTTCGTCGGCGCGGCGGGTAAATACGCCACGGGGTGGTACGCGGCGCGGCGAGCCGGAATCCGCACCCGGGGCCGTCGCCGGGCCGGCATCCTGTTGATCCCGCGTGGGGAGTTCTCGTTGGCCGTGGCGGGCCTGGGCGTGGCGGCCGGCATCGAGTCGGACTTCGGCCCGATCGCGGCGTCCTACGTGCTTCTGTCGGCGATCGCGGCGCCGCTGCTCGCGGCGGTTACCCGACCGCTGACGGCGCCTCGTGCCCTCTGAGGCGGCAGAGGTTCCTCAGGCGGGCGGCCGGACGAGCGGAACGTCCTCCTCGCCGATTCGCAAGACCAGGTCCTCGGACCGCAACTCGACGTCCGGAGCCGGGTTGGCCGTGATCTTGCCGTCGGCGTGGCGGATCGCGAGGACCGGAGCGTCCCCGAGCGCGTCCACGATCCGCACGCCCACCAGGTCCGAGGTCGCTTCGACGCGGATCTCCTCCAGTCGAAGGGAGGAGGCGCCCGGGCCCGGCTCGATCTCGACCACGTCCGCCGCCCCGGGACGCAGCGCCACGAGCGCCATGTGGCGGCCGCTGCTTACGTAGGGCGAGACCACCCGGTCGGCCCCCGCCCGGACCAGCCGGTCCGCGGAGCCCGGTTCCGACGCCCTTGCCACGATGAACAGATCGGGATTCAGCGCCCGGGCCACCAACGTGATGTAGACATTCGTGGCGTCGGAGTCGACGGCGCACACGAGGCCCTTGGCCCGGCGGACGCCGGCCCGTTCGAGCACGCCCTCCTCCGAGGGGTCATCGATCAGGTAGAGGACGCCGTCCGAGACCATCCGCTCCTCGAGGTCCTCCTTCGTGTCGATCACGACGAACGGGACGTTCTCGGCCTCGAGCTCTCGCGCGACGGCCCGTCCCACCCGTCCGTACGCGCACACGACGTAGTGATCCGACAAAGCGTCGAGGCGCTGCTGCATCCGTCTCCTCCTCGTCCGTTCTCCCCAGTGTGTATCGAGCACCCACTGCGCGACGATCGCGACGGTGACCAGCGCGGTGCCGACGCCGACCGTGATGACCGAGATCGTGAACAGCCGGCCGGCCGTGTCGAGAGGGTGAACCTCGAGGAACCCCACCGTCGTCAGCGAGATCGACGTCATGTAGAGGGCGTCGACGAACCCCCAGCCCTCCAGCAGCATGTAGCCCGCGGTGCCGTAGGCGACCGCGCCCAACAACAACAGCACCGCCCACCGCAGCCGCCAGAGGTGCCGATCGCGCCGGTCGGTCGTCGCCACGGTGGCCGGAGCGTAACAAGGCGAGTCGCCGGGTGGAGCCGCCCGATGGGACAATCGCGGCGTGACGGGTCGCGTCGCCATCGTCGGGGTCGGGCACGCGGGGTTCGCCCCGATCACCGCCGGCATCTCCTACAAGGAGCTGATGTTCGAGGCGGCGACGCGGGCCTATTTCGACGTCGGGGTCGACCCGCGCGCCGAGGTCGACTCGTTCGTCTGTTGCTCGGAGGACCTGCTCGAAGGCACCTCGATCTTCGACGAATACGTGCCGGATCAGCTTGGAGGGGTGCAGCGGCCGGTGCACACGGTGGCGGCCGACGGGTTGTTCGGGCTGGCCACCGGCGTCATGTTGATCCGGTCGGGCGTGGCGTCGGTGGTGGCCGTCGAGGCCCACAGCAAGGTGTCGGACGTCGAGACCCTCGGGGCGATCGAGGCCTTCGCGCTCGATCCGGTCTTCGCCCGACCGCTGGGGGTCTCCACCCTCGCCGTGGCCGGGCTCGAGATGCACGCGTTCCTGGAGCGATCGGGCCTGTCCGAGGAGCACTGCGCGATGGTCGCCGCCAAGAACCGCACGAACGCGCTGGACAACCCTCGAGCCGCCTATCCCGCGGCGCTGGCCGCCGAGGACGTGGACGACTCCGCCCCGGTGAGCTGGCCGCTGCGAGAGCTCGAGATCGCCGGGCGCGCCGACGGCTGCGTCGTGGTGGTCCTGGCATCGAGGGACCGCGTGCGCGACCTGTCCGAGGCGCCGGTGTGGGTGCTCGGCGTGGGGTGGTCGTCGGGGTCGCCGACGCTGGAGAGCCGGTTGTGGGGCGAGGCCGACTCGACGACGCGGGCCGCCGAGATGGCCTACCGGCAGGCCGAGCTTCGCGACCCCGCCGAGGAGGTCGACCTGCTCGAGGTGGACGACGTCTACGCGTTCCGCGAGCTCCAGCACCTGGAGGCGCTCGGCGTGGGATCTGGGGTGGACCTGGCCTCGATGCTCGAAGACGGCGAGCTGGACCCCGACGGCGAGGTTCCGGTGAACGTCTCGGGCGGATCGCTCGGCCAGGGGAACCTGTTCGAGGCCAACGGGCTGGTCCGGACCCTCGAGTGCGCCGAGCAGCTCCGCGGTGAGGCCGGCGAGCGGCAGGTGGACGACGTGTACGTCGCCGTCGCGCAATCGGCGCGCGCCGTCCCGAGCACCTCGGCCGCCGTGGCGGTGTTCGCGAACGACGCGGGAGCGGGCGGGTGAGCGCGAACGACTCAGGAGTGGACGGGTGACCGCGCTGGACCACGTCTGGTTCTGGGTCCGAGACATGGATCGGGCGCTGAGCTTCTACGAAGGGGTGCTCGGTCTGCGGCTGCTATCGCGCCACGGCGACGACTGGTCCGAGCTCGACGCCGGGGGAACGCGGCTCGGCCTCCACGCCACGCGTAACGGCGCCGAACCGGAACCGGGGGGCACGGTGGTCCTGCGAGTGGACGATCTCGACCTCGCCCGAGCGGGGTTCGAGGAACGCGGCGTCCGGTTCCACGAACGCATCGGCGAGGTCGAGGGGCGTCTGCGGTTCGCCTCGTTCGAGGACCCGGACGGCAACCGCCTCCAGATCATCGAATACGCCGCCGGGGCTGGCCGACCGTGACCCGCCGCGTCGCGGTCGTGGGCGCCGGCATGACGAAGTTCGTCCGTCGCGGCCTCGAGACCGGCAAGGAGCTCGCGTGGGAGGCGTCGCGGGAGGCGCTGACGTCGTGCGGGCTGACGCTTGCCGAGGTCGACGCCGTCTGCCTGACGAGCGCACCCGACGCGTTCGACGGCGTGCACATGAAAGGGGAGTACCTCTCCGACGGCGCCGGTGCGTTCGGCAAGCCGTTCATCCGCACGTACGTAGGTGGGGGCAGCGGCGTCTTCACGGCCATCCAGGCCTGGTACACGGTCGCCAGCGGAATGGCGGACGTCGTGCTCGCCGTGGCCGAGGAGAAGATGTCCAGCACGCAGCCCCATCCCCAGGGCGCGTTCCTGTCGATCTTCGACCACACGCTGGAGCGGCCGCTCGGCCCGAACCTGCTGTGGATCTTCGCCCTCGAGATGAACCGCTACATGACCGTGCACGGCATCGACAAGCGCGACATCGCCGCCGTCGCCGTCAAGAACAAGCGCAACGCGGCCGCCCACCCCGCGGCCCTCCTCGGACGGCCCGACATCACGGTCGACGACGTGCTCGCGTCCGAAACTCTCGCCTGGCCCGTCCAGCGCCTCGACGTCTCGCCGATCAGCGACGGCGCCGTCGCGATCGTCGTCGCCAGCGAAGACGCAGCCAAACGACTGACCGATCGGCCGGTCTGGATCCAGGGCGTCGGCTGGAACCTCGACACCGCCTACTGGACCAACCGCGACCTGGTCTTCCCGGAGTACGTCGCGAACGCCGCGCGGATGGCCTACGACATGGCCGGCGTCACCGAACCGCGCAAACAGATCCACGTCGCCGAGCCCTACGACCCCTTCGACTACAAGGAGCTGCACCACCTCGAGGGATTGCTCCTCTTCGACAGAGGCAAAGCTCCGGAGGCGGCGCGCGACGGTGTCCTCAACCGCGACGGCGACCTCCCGTCGTGTCCGAGCGGTGGACTGCTGGGCGTCGGCAACCCGATCGCGGCCGCCGGCCTGATGAAGATCGCCGAGCTCTTCTGGCAGCTCCGCGGCCAGGCCGGGGATCGACAGGTTCCCGGGACGCCGGAACGGGGCGTCGCGCAAGCGTGGGGTGATCTGATGCAGGTGGGAACAGTCGTGGTCATGGGTACGGAGGCGCTCACCGGCGGAGCCGGCGCCACCGCCGCCCCCGCCAATCGGACCCCCCCTCACTCAACGGCCGGCCACTCGCTGTCGGATGCGCAGTTCCGGTCGGTGACGGGGGCCGTGGATCATGCCGTGGACGCTCGGTACCGGTGGGATGCCGGCGTGGCGATCGGCCGGTACCTGGACGGGTTCAAGGCCGGTCGCATCCTGGGGAGGGAGTGTCGCGGCTGTGTGCGTGTGTTGGTGCCGCCTCGGATGTTCTGCGAGCGGTGTTTCCGCAACACCGACGGGTGGGTGGAGGTCGAGCAGACCGGGGTCGTCCAGACGTTTTCCATCTGTCACGTGCGGTGGGACATGGAGCCGCTCGATCCGCCGGAGCTCCCGGCCGTGATCTCGATCGACGGCTCGGACGGGGGCTTCCTGCACAAGCTGGGCGAGGTCGCGCCGGAGAACGTCCGGATCGGGATGGCGGTGCAGGCCGTGTGGCGGCCCGAGGATGAACGCCGCGGCTCGATCCTCGACATCGCGTATTTCCGGCCCCGGGCCTCCGGGGCGAGCCCCGATGCTTGAGCGGATCGCCCGGCCGCTGGACGTCCGCAGGTGGGCCGGAGGGTTGCCGGTTCGGCACCGGTACACGCCCGGCGTGGCCGGCGAGGCGTTCTTCACGGCGCTCCGCGACCGGGGGGTGCTTCTCGGGGCGCGATGTGAGTCCTGCGCGTACACGTACGTGCCCGCGCGGCTGTTCTGCGAGCGCTGCTTCGCCGAGCTTTCGCCGGACGTCGAGGTGGGGCCGAAGGGGACGCTCGTGTCCTTCACGATCCTGTTCGCCGGGCTCGAGGGGGAGCCGCTGGACGAACCCGAGACGATCGGGCTGGTGCGGCTGGACCGGGCCGACGCCGTGATGATGCATCGGATCGTTGAGACCGGCGACGAGCCGCTCGAGATCGGCGAGCGGGTCGAGGCCGTCTTCGCCGCCCAACGCACCGGCTCGATCCTGGACCTCGAAGGGTTCCGCCCGCTGGGATGAACGATCCCGTCCCGATCCGTCCCGAATAGGCTGGCGATCGTGGACTTGGACCTCACCGAGGAGCAGCGGGCGTTTCGGCGGCTGGTCCGGGAGTTCGCGCGCGAGGTCGTCGCCCCCGCGGCGCCCGGCTACGACGAACGCGAGGAGTTCCCGCTCGAGGTCGTGAAGCGGATGGGGGAGCTGGGGCTGTTCGGGATCCCGTTCCCCGAGGAGGACGGCGGGCAGGGCGGCGACCTGCTTTCCTTCTGCCTCTGTCTGGAGGAGATCGCCCGGTACGACTCTTCGGTGGCGATCACGCTCGAGGCGGCCGTGGGGCTGGCCGCGAACCCGCTGCACCGGTTCGGCACCGACGAGCAGAAGACCCGATGGCTCGGGCCGATGCTCCGGGGTGAGGCCATCGGCGCGTTCGCCCTCACCGAACCCGGCGGGGGATCGGACGCCGGCGCGGTTCGAACGACCGCTCGCCTGGAGGGCGGCGAGTGGGTCCTCGACGGCTCGAAGGCCTTCATCACGAACTCCGGGACGCCGATCACGTCCATCGTCCTGGTCGCGGCTCGGGACGAGGAGGCCGGCGGCGAGGGAATCTCGACGATCCTGGTTCCCGCCGGAACGCCCGGCATGACCGTCGGGGCTCCCTACCGGAAGGTCGGGTGGCGGGCCAGCGACACCCACGAGATCGCGTTCGACGGATGTCGAGTGCCGGCCGATCACCTGGTGGGCGAACGCGGCCGCGGCTACGCACAGTTCCTCGAGACGCTGGCCGACGGGCGGGTCGCGATCGCGGCGCTCTCGGCCGGGCTGGCCCGCGGGTGCCTGGAGGAGAGCGTGACGTACGCGTCGGAGCGTGAGGCGTTCGGGCGCGCGATCGGCGAATACCAGGCGCTCCAGTTCAAGATCGCCGACATGAAGGTCGCCGTGGACCTGTCCCGCCTGGCCTACCAGCGCGCCGCCTGGCTGCGGGACGCCGGCCGGCCGTTCGCCACCGAGGCGGCCGTCGCCAAGCGGTACGCGAGCGAGGCCGCCACGACCTGCGCCCGGGAGGCCGTCCAGGTCCACGGCGGCTACGGGTACATCGAGGAGTTCCCCGTCGCGCGGTTCTACCGGGACGCGAAGGTCCTGGAGATCGGCGAAGGCACGAGCGAGATCCAGCGGATCCTGATCGCCCGCTCACTCGGGCTGCCCGGCACCGACCTCTGAACCCCTCGCGGTTCCCCCTTCGGGCAACGAGCGTCGCCCGGCCCGTGCGCGCCGGGTCTCAGGACCCCCGTTCCCGGCACCGGGGGTGATTGCATCGGGGGTCCCAAGACGGCACGCTCGACCCGCCCGCGGTTGACACAGGCCGACGGGGTTCGATAAGCAAAGGGCCCTTTCCCATGGCCGACAGCTCGAGAGACACCACCCGAGGCGTGGTGGGCCGCGTCCTGATCGCGGTCCTGGCCGCGGTGTTGTTGGCCTCGTTGTCCGCGACGGCCGGTGCGCAGACGGAGGAGAAGCTGGAGGCGGCCGAGGCCGAGTTCGAGCGCCTGGTGGACCAGATCGAGGCGCAGCAGGGAGTCCTCCAGACCCTCCAGCTCGAGGCCGCCGAGATCGCCCAGCGTCTGACCGAGGCCCAGGGCCGGTACGAGCAGATCACGGAGGAGCTGCGGAACACTCGACTCCAGCTCCAGCAGGCCCGGTGGGACTTCGAGTCGCTCCGGGGGGAGCTCGAGGAGCGGGCGCGCCAGACGTTCATCGTGGGGCCGGGCAGCGACCTGGAGTTCCTGCTGGGGGCCACCTCGATCGTCGACCTGTCCGCCCGGGTCGAGTTCATGAACGCTCTGAATGAAACCGACTCCGACCTCGCCACCGAGGTGCAGAACCTCCGGAACGCCCTCACCGCGAAGAAGGAGGCGCAGGAGAAGCTCCAGGCCAAGGCGGCCGATGCGCTCCGTGCGGTCGAGATCGAACAGGCCGCGCTGGACGCCAAGCTCGCCGAGCAGCAGTCGGTCCTGGACGACCTCGAGGTCAAGAAGGCGCGGGCCGCCGAGCTGGTGGAGGACCTGGAGAAGAAGTACAAGCGCGAGCTCGCCGCGCTCTCCCAGGTGAAGTTCTACGCGGACGGCGTCTTCAAGGTGTGCCCGGTCGACCCGCCGCGGGCCGCCTACGACGGGTTCGGCGCGCCCCGGTACGGGGGCGGGTACCACCCGCACGCGGGCAACGACATCATGGCGCCGCAGGGCACGGCCATCCGGGCCACGTTCGACGGGTACGCTCGGATCTCCACGAGCTCACTCGGCGGCTACGCCGTCTACGTCCACGGCGAACACGGCTACACCTACAACGCGCATCTGATGGCGCCGGGTGTGACCGGCCCCGTCCAGGCCGGGCAGATCATCGGCTACGTGGGGACGACCGGGAACGCCAGCACGCCACACAACCACTTCGAGTGGCACCCGAACGTCATTCCGAGCAACTGGCCGGTCAGCCCGTATGGGTATTCGATGCTCGGCAACGGCGCGGTGAACCCGTGGCCGCTCCTGTCGCAGGTCTGCTAACGCTTCGTGCGTTTCGTCGCGGATCCTGACGCGCGCGTCGGTGTGCGCGCCGGCCGTTTGCGCGGCCACAGGAGCACGGCCACGCCGACGGCCAGGGCGATCAACGCCCCCGCCGCCGCGACCACCGCGACCGACGACGGTCCGTCGTCCTGCGGGGAGGACGCCCTCGTGGGGTCGCGGCCGACGGTCACGTAGCCGAGCTCGCCGATCGGCCCGTCGGCCTGCTGGATGCTCGGCAGGTCGTTCGTCTCCACGGCCTCCCACGCCGTCCCGTCGGGGGAGACGAGCAGCTCGTGGCCGCCGTGGTCGTTCGAGACGAACGGGTAGACGAGGATGGCTCGCACCTCCTCGGCGAGCTCGGCGGGGTTGCCCGAGGGGACGTATTCGGCCTCGATCCGGTAGACGTTGCCGAGGATGGCCCGGTCCCCACCCGGTTCGGTCACCGCCGAGGGGGGGAGCGGCTCCAGGCGAACGGCCACGGCGCGTTCGCCCTCCACCGCCTCGAACGCCCCGCGCGGCATCACGAGCGTCACCTGCACGTCCTCGGTCGTGAGCACGGTGGTGTCGGTGCCGGGGCGGCCGAGCTCGACCTCGAACGCACAGGGGGTGGGATCCAGGTTGGACGCGGCGAGCTCGGGCGGCGGTTCCGCCCACCGGTACGGCGTCGGCGGTACGAGCCCGTCGAGCAGCGGCCGCCGGGCCAGAACGCTCAGGTGACCGGACACGATCGCGGTCACGGCGTAGACCGCGACGACGACGATGCCCCACGCGACCGCTCGGCGGCGGATCACGGCAGGGGGTCGATCCGTTCGATCGGCCGTGTGGCGAACCGAGGCGGCCACACCGCGCTCGGCGCCCGGGCGGACTGCCATTGCCAGATGAGGCTCGAGGCCAGGACGTTGTCGCCCGCCGTGGCCGAGCCGGTCGGTCCGAACCGCAGCCCGCTCCCGTTCGGAAGGGATCCCTCCGGCAGGTCGGTGGCGTTCGCGGCCCGGGCCACCGCCGCCGCATCGAGACGGTCCGCGCCCGGAAGCACCTCGGCGAACAACGCCCACGCCGCGGAGAACCCGGCCAGCGCCGCCGCGCTCATCGGCTCGCCGAACCGCTCCGCGTAGGCATCGCCGGCTCGTTCGAGCAGCGCCCGACCTTCGGGCGTGAGCCCGCTCGGGTCGAGCGCGCCCTGATCCGGCTTGTCCGACGCGAACAGGCCCACGGCCTCCTCGCCGAGCTCGGCGCCGAACTGCGGCATGCAGTAGCTCGAGGACGTCCCGATCCCCGCGAGCAGGTCGAGCCCCTGAGCCACCATCTCGCGGCGCATCGCCACGGCGTCTTCGAGGTAGGCGGACACGAACACCACGTCGGGATCGGTGGCGGCGAGCTCGGACACGAGCTGCTCCATGTCGACCCGCCGTGGGTCGTACGCGAGCTCGGCCGCCAGGACGTACCCGCGGGCCCGGAGCTCGTCGAGCGCGCCTCGCGCCACCGCTCGCCCGTACGCGTCGTCCACCAACGTCACGGCGTAGCGGAGCTCCGCCGGGTCGCGGCCGAGCAGCGGCGCGTATCGGTCGGCGACGAACTCGATGGCGTTGCGGCCGAGGACCGCGCCGGTGGGGGCGAAGCGGAACACGAGCTCGCCGGCGGCGGCGCCGGTCATCTCGCCGACAGCGCCCGTCTCCCAGAACACCATCCCGCGGCCGGCCGCCGCCTCGGCCGCCGGCGCCGAGATCGTGCTGCCGTAGCTGCCCAGGACGATCTCGACTCCCCGGTCGGCCAGGTCCGCGATCGCGCCCGGCGCGGCATCGCCGCCGGGCACGTCCACGGGGACGAGCTGGATCCCGCGCCCGTGGACGCCGCCGTCCTCGTTCGCGAGCTCGGCCGCCACCTCGACGCCTCGGTATTCTTCGATGCCGCCCGGCCCCTGCGTGCCCGACAGCGGATACACGGCGCCGACCCGCAGGGCCGGCTCCCGTGTCTCGCACGCGGCGAGGGTGAGCAGGGACCCCACCGCAGCGACCGCGACCAGCCGCCTCACGCCAGCACCACCAGGAGGTTCGCCGCCGCGTGGGTGGCGGCCGGCACCAGCCACGTGCCCGAGGCCCAGCGCTGCCACGAGAACAACAAGCCGGCCCCGAGGTCGACCGGCAGCGCCGCCACCCCGTAGGCGGGCAGGTGCACGAGCCCGAACGCGACGGCCGTGCCAATGACGGCCACCCCCGGGCCGAACCGGGCCAGCCGGCCGTAGGCGGCCCGCCGGAACAACGCCTCCTCGGCCACGGCCGCGAGGATCGCCACGGGCAGGGCTCCGGGTCCCCACGGGACGGGCGCGGACGGACCCGCGGCCAGGGAGGCGGCGGCCAGGCCCACGGCGCCGGCGGCGAGCGCGAGTCCCGCAGGCAGCGGGCGGGTCCGGTCCTCGGGCGTGGGGACGGCCAGCGCGGCGAGCCCGATCGCGACGTACCCGGCCGCGAACGACCACAGCCGGACCGTTGGCGCCGGCGTCACGTACGGACGGGCGAGCAGCAGCGCCGTCGCACCCAGCAGGGTGAACGCGACCGCGGCTTCCTGCCGCCGGAACATCCGAGCCGGCGTCACGGCGCCACCTCGAACGTCGTGATCGCCACGACCCGCGGGTCGAACGGCGCGTGGTCGCTCGCCACGAACTCGACGGTGATCCGATGTGGTCCCGGTGCCACGTCCGGGATCGATTGATCGAGCCCTTCGGTCATCGAGATGAGCTCCTCGTCCAGCATCACGTGCAGGTGCCCCTCGTCCGGGACCACGTCCGTGGTCGTTTCGGGCACGATCCTGGCACCCTCGAGGCGGATGCGGAGCCGCACCGTGGACCCCTCGACGACCGAGGCGGCCGCGGGCTCGAGGATCTCGAGCTCGGCCGTGCTGTTCGGACGCTCGATCGGCACCGGCCCGGCCGGATCGGATCCGTCCGAATCGCCGCACGCTCCCAGCGCGAGCGCTGCCGACAGCCCGACCGTCAGGATCGTCCTGCGCATGGTCCCCCTCATTCCTCGAATCGCTGCTCGAACATTGCCACGATCCGCTCGCCGTCCTCCGTCGTGGCGTCCACCGCGAACCCGGTGATCCCCGCATCGAGCGTCACGTTCACCACGACGTGCCCGGGGGAAAGCGGGTCGGGCTCCACGAGCTCGGCCTCCCCATCGGGAGAACGGACGAGCACGGCCACATCGTCGAGCGGGCGTTCGAAGCCGCCGGGGTCGAACGCCGTGACGTGCAGCTGGTTCGTACGTCCGGGCTCGCCGGGGTCGACGTACACCTGGAGCGTGCCGCCGCTCACATCGAAGGTGTGCAGCTCGGGCTGGCCTTCGGTCCGGGTCACCTCGACTCGCTGGCCGGGCGGCGCCACCGCCACCAGCAGGGGCACCTCGACCGAGGTCGACGACGCCTCCACCAGGACGTCCACCTCCCAGATCCCCTGGATCGACAGCGCGGTCGCGCCGGCCTGCCACGTGTGCTCCCCGCGCGCGAGCTCGACCGTGGACCCGGCGTCCGGCCGCCCGGCCTGGCGGAACGTGAGCGCCACTCGGCGGGCGTCGACGGGTTCCCCCGTGTCGTAGTCGGTGATCTCGGCCTCGAACGCGTTCGGCCCGACCGTGCCGGGTGCGATCTCCAGCCGGACGCGGGTCGTGGTGGCGAAGTCCGAAGCCGTCACCACGAGCGGCCCGGCCGCGCGGTCGCCGGCGGGGGCTCCGCCGCCCTCCGGCGGCAGGCCGGTCACCACGCCCGTCAACGCCAGCACCCCGGCCGCCAGGACCAGCTCGCCGCCGACCGTCCGCAGCATGGGTTTGGGGCCGAGCGATGGGTAGCGCCGGACGTTCCGGAACCGGTTGACCGCCCCGAGGCCGATCGTGGGGACGACCACGGCGAGCTTCAGGACGAGCGCCGTGCCGTAGTCGTTGTCGAACGCGCGGAACCACCATCCCGGCCCCCCGAGCTCGTCCGTCGCCCGGAGCAGCCCGGTCACGAGCAGGACGCCGAGCCCCACGGCGCCGACGTTCGAGTACCGGCGGACCTCGGCGGCGTCGGCGGAGCGGCGCACCGCCAGCACCAACCAGACCAGGCCGCCGATCCACGCCGCGACCGCCGCGAAGTGCAGACCCTGGAGAACGGCCTGCGTGGCCGACCCGCCGGCGTGCCCGCCGTCGGCTCGAAAGCCGATGGCGAGCCCGGCCGTGGCCGCCAGCACCGTCAACGTCGCGGTCGACGGCCGGAGCGTCACGACCAGCGTGGCGATCCCGGCGAGGGCCACCGCCACGGCCAGCCGTAGGTACGTCGCTCCGGCCTCGGACTGGAGCAACGTTCCGAGCGGGACCCCGACGACCGCGCGCTCCTCGAGGGTCATGACGAGCACGCCGGCCGCCGCGGCGAGCCAAGCGGCTGCGAGCACCCACGGCCGGCGCACCGAGGCAGGCCCGAACGCGAGCAGGCCCGTGATCGCCGCTCCGAGAAGCGCCGCCAGGCCCGCGTACAACCCCCAACGTCCCGCCACGGCGAGCGGTGTCGGGGTCGAGACCGCCTCGGACTCCGGCGGCGCGACCTCGCCGGGCGAGACCCCGACACCGAACGAGAACGTTCCGGCAGTGAGATGGCCGTCCACCGACGAGACGACTCGCCACGACACCGTGTACACGTCGTCGAGCAGGTCGCCGACGTCGACGACCACGGCGTGCCGATCGTCGCCCGGCTGTGCCACCTCGGCGGGGACGGCGGCCCCGGAAGCGTTCACCACCTCGACGTTGGTGAGCGAGGGATCCGGGGGTTCGGTGAACCGGAGCACGATCCGCTCAGGCGGGGTCTCGAGCAGCGCGCCGTTCGCCGGATCGGTGGACTCCAGCGCCGAGTGGGCGGACGCCCCCGATGGGATCATCGCGACGGCGACCGCCGCGACCGCGAGCGCGAACCGCGCACCCGTCGTCACTGGCCCTCCACGACGATCGTGACCGTCGAGACGACCCGCGGCTGGAACGGCGCGTGGTCCGCGGCGACGAACTCGGCTCGGAGCCGGTGGACGCCGGGATCGAGATCGCCCAGCGGCACCTCCTGCTCGGTCCCGTAGCTCATCGAGACGATGTCCTCGTCGAGGAACAGGTGGAGGTGGCCGGTGTCCGGCAGGACCTCGGTCGTCGTCTCCTCGACTACCCGGGCGCCCGTGAGATCCAGACGGACGCGAAGCATCTCGCCCGGGGTCACGGACTGGCCGGGGACCGGTTCGACGAACGAGAGCGTGGCGGTCGACGACGGTCTCGGACCGGTCGGATCCGGTATCGGCCACAATCGCTGCGGCAGGACGAAGGCCACCACCAGGAACGCGGGGGCGAGCGCCGCCAGCGCCCAGGCGCCCCACGGAGGGACCCGCCCGAACCCGCGCCCGCGCAACCGGGACACGCCGACCCATCCGGCCACCACCGCGGCGGCCACGAGCATGGTCGAGGCGAACTCGTCGGCCCCGCCGGCGTGCGCGAGCACTGCGCTCCCTCTCCTTACGCCGTCCGGCGCCGGGCGAACACGAGCGCCATCGCGGCCACCATCAGCCCGAGCGCCCCCACGCCGACGCCGACGAGCCCGAGGGTCCGGGCGCTCGCTGCGTCGTCGGCGGCCCCATCCGCGCGGGCCACGGCCTCCGTCTGGTCCGAGGTCGAGTCACGCACGGCCCGGATCTCGTCGCCGAGCCGCGCGGTCTCGCGTTCGATCCGGGTGGCGAGGTCGGCGGTGCTCGGCGCGTTGGCCTCCGGGAAGGTGAGCTCTGAGGGGTCCAGGACGTCGCTGAACGTGTCCGGGCCGGAGGTGAAGGTCTCGTCGACGCCTTCTCCCTCGATCTGCCCGGACAGGTGGAACGAGTACCGCCCGGGCGTGCTCGGGATGAACCACGCTCGGTAATCGCCGGGGGTCCCGAACCCCGGCCCGAAGAACGGTTCGAGCTCGAGGGCCATCGACTGGTCGCCGAATCCGACCTCCACGTCCAGGGTGTTGCCGAGATCGGTGACGGGTTCCCCGTCGTGTTCCAGGACCAGCTGGACGCTGTTGGGCTGGCCGGCGTAGGCGGGTTCGGTCCCGAAGCCCACCACCATGGTCAGATCGCCCTCTCCGTGTTGCTCGTGCGCCGTGGCGGTTGCCGGGAGCACGGTCGGCGCGAGCACGAGGAGCGGGAGGATGACTGCGGCCCAGATCGGCCGCGCGAATCGTCGAATCATGAGCGGCGTCCTCCTTGGACGTCTCCGGCGCGATCGTCGCGCACACGATGGGGGAGGCGTCAGAGGGAGGGGGGCGCCCGGACGTTCGGGAGCCGGAGCGCCGCGGCGACGGTGGGGCGTTCGGCCGCCGCGATCGCCACGGCGAACGCCGGCCGGGGCGGGGGGACCGACCGCGGGGCCAGACCTTGGACGGCTCGCGCGCTGGTCCGGGCGAGCAGTCGAAGCAACGCGGCGCCCACGAGCGCGACGGCCGCTTGCACGCCGATGCCGATCGGGAGCACGAGGTCGTGGACCAGATCGCCGAGCGGCATTCCCGTGAGCACGCGTTCGAGGACCTCCTGGCCCACGAACGCGGTGATCTGGACGACGGCGAGGGTCCACGCCAACCGGCCGAACCGGTCCTGTGGCGTGATGCCCCGGCCGGACCACGAGCGAGCCACGACCGCCGCCGCCGCGGCGAGCGCGAGGATGATCGCGGCCTGCGCCGCGACCGGGAGGTACGCGTGACCCGTGGCGTGGAGCAGCAGGTCGCGGTGGTGCGGATCGGGCACCGCGATGAGGTAGGACAACGCGTGACCGATGAGCAGCCCCGCAGTGGCGAACCCGAACGTGGGGACGCCGCGAAGCCTGGGCGTCGTGGGAGGGCTCGTGGTCACGATCCGATGATTGTACGCTCGGCTTCTGACGGCGGTTCGTTCGGAGAGCGCGATGAGAGGCGAAGACGTTCGCTCGGTCGGGGTCGTGGGGTGCGGCCTGATGGGTTCGGGCATCGTGGAGGTGGCGGCCCGGGCCGGCCAACACGTCACGTACCTCGAGGCCGACGACGAGCTGGTCGAGTCCGGGCGGCATCGAGTCGAGACCTCGACGTTGCGGGCCGTCGAGCGCGAGAAGCTCGTTCCCCGGCAACGCGAGGAGCTGCTCGAACGGGTCCGCGGCACCACCAACGTCGGCGACCTCGCCGATGTCGATCTCGTGATCGAGGCCGCCACGGAGGACCGGGACACCAAGCTCGAGCTGTTCCGGCGGCTGGACGAGATCACCCGACCCGACGTCGTCCTGGCCTCGAACACCTCGTCGATCCCGATCGCCGATCTGGGCGCCGCCACGAAACGACCCGAGCTGGTGATCGGCCTGCACTTCTTCAATCCCGTGCCGGTCATGGGTCTCGTCGAGATCGTGAAGGCCATCACGACGTCGGACGAGACGGTCGAGGTGGCGCGGAGCTACTGCGTGACGCTCGGCAAGACGACGGTGTTGTCGCGAGATCGGGCCGGCTTCATCGTGAACACCTTGCTGATCCCGTACCTGAACGACGCCATTCGCATGCTCGAGGACGGGTTCGCCACGCGCGAGGACGTGGACACCGCGATCCACCTCGGGCTGAACCACCCGATGGGCCCGCTCCGCCTGGCCGACCTGATCGGCCTCGACACGTGCCTGCAGATCGCCGAGGTGTTGTACGACGAGTTCCGCGATCCGCGCTTCGCGCCGCCGCCGCTCCTCCGTCGGATGGTGACGGCGGGACGCCTCGGCCGGAAGACCGGCCGAGGCTTCTACGACTACGGCTGAGTCGCCGCGCCACGCTCGCATATCCCTCGTACAACCTCGGCGCACCGAACCTCGTCGAACACCGCTCCGGCGCCACCCGCGGCCTCCCTCGTGGCCCCGAATGAGCCGGAGATCATGTCGCCCGCAGAACGTGGTCGTAGACCTCGAGGGTCCGTCTCGCCGACTCGTCCCAGGAGAACCGCTCCGCCTGGGCCCGGCCCCGGGCGGCACACCGCTCGGCGAGCCCGACGTCGGTGAGCAGGGACTCGATGGCCTGGGCGATCTCGGGCACCGACCGCGGATCCACGCCGAGCGCGGCATCGCCGGCCACCTCGGGGATCGACGAGGTGGCCGAGGTCACCACGGGAACGCCGCGCGCCATGGCTTCTGCGATCGGGAGCCCGAATCCCTCGTACAGGGAGGGGTAGGCGAACA
This sequence comes from Actinomycetota bacterium, assembly GCA_035461565.1. Lineage (GTDB taxonomy): Bacteria > Actinomycetota > UBA4738 > UBA4738 > HRBIN12 > CALGFI01. Next base: position 23,581 of record DATHVC010000265.1, on the reverse strand, counting down.
CGTCGGCGGCCCGGTACAGGGCGTCGACCTCCTCTCCGGTCAGGGCGCCCGTCATGACGATCTCGCCGGGACCTTCCAGCGCGAGCTCACGCATCAGCGCCTCGTGATGCCAGCCGAGCGGGCCCGCCAGCACGAGGGCGTGTGGCAGGCCGTTGGCGGCGACCCGCCGGTAGGCGCGGACCAGGCGGACGAGGTTCTTGCGAGGCTCGAGCGTGCCGACGAACAGGACGAAACGTCTCGGCACCTTGAGGCGCAGGAGGATCTCGTCTACGTCGAGCGGGCCCGAAGGAGGCGTCGGCGCGAGCGGGACCACGTGGAGCTTCGCCGGGTCAACGCCGGTCCGGGACAGGAGATCCTCCGCCGTGTTCCGGGAGGGTGTGATGATGGCGGCGGCGCGACGAACCGCGGCGCGCAGGCCGAGCCGGTACAGCACCCTCCAGGTCCGCGGGAACAGCCGAGGGAACCGTTCGACCGCGAGGTCGTGCACGGTGACGACGAGCCGTTGTCCATCGGCGGCCGGGGGTACCGCGGCGTGGTTGACGGCGTGCAGGATCTGGGCGCTTCGGAGCGACGCGGTGAGGGCGGGTCGGCCCGCCAGCGCCCAGCGCGGATAGAGGCTCCGCATCGTCGCCGGGAGCTCCTCCACCCAGTGGTCGCGCATCCACCGCTCGGGGACCTGCGCCGAGGGGAACCGGGCGTGGAACAGGACGATCTCGAGCGAGGGATCGCGCCCGGCCATGGCCGGCACCAGGTTGCGGAGATAGGTGCCGATCCCTCCGGGGGTGGACAGGAAGAGCTGGTCGACGTGGATCGCCACCCTCAACGCGACGCCTCCACGCACGCACATCCGTCGGGGCCCACGGTGGCGGCGTGTTCGGTCCCCGGCTCGAGGTCCAGCCGGTCGCCGGCGCGCAGGGTGATCTCCCCGGCGTCGAGGTGGAACGTGATCGACCCCTCCAGGCAGAACAGGACCTTGTGGTAGGGGTGCGAATGCCGCCCGTACCGGTCGCCGGGTCCGTTGCCCCAGGGCCGGGGTGCCGAGCACCTCTCGGCCCGAAACGCCCCCAGCGCGTCCTCACGCGTGGCGGCGGCCCCTTCGGTCTTGACGGCCCCCATGGCGGCCTTATGGTCCCGCATCGACCCGGGAGGCGACACCGGGCGGGTGGACGACGGGCTCAGGCGCCGGAGAAGATCACGGTGATCCAGACGACGCCGTCGGTCTCGACGACCCCTACCGCGGCGCGCTGGAACCGATCTCCGGGGTTTTCCCGTCCGCCGGCCTGGCGATGGCCGACGACCGAATCAGGCGACGTCGGCCCGCCCGCGCACGGTCGCCACCCCGCGCCGCGCGTAGGGGGCGTACGTGCCGACTCGCCACGGAGAGTCCGTGTACCGGCGCGCCTGGAGCGCGCCCAGGCCCGCCGCCGCCACCCGGCCGGCGAGCACCCACGGATGCGGGTGGGGGCTCTCCCGCGCGAAGTACCGTTCGAGGGCCCGGATGATGGCCCGTTCCTCCTCCGGCGTCAGCCCGTCGGGGAGCTCGAACCGCCGGTCGTCGCTCACAGGGGGATGTTCCCGTGTTTGCGGGCCGGGATCGCCTCGCGTTTGGTCCCCAACATGCGCATCGCGCGGATCAGCCGGCGGCGGGTCTGCGCCGGCTCGATGACGTCGTCGATGAACCCGCGCTCGGCCGCGATGTACGGCGTGGCGAACTTCTCCTGGTACTGCTGGATCAGCTCGTCGCGCGCGGCCGCGGAATCCTCCGCCTTCTCGATCTGCCTGCGGAACACCACGTTCACCGCGCCCTCCGGCCCCATCACGGCGATCTCGGCGGTGGGCCACGCGAACGAGACGTCCGCCCGCAGGTGTTTGGAGTTCATCACCAGGTAGGCGCCGCCGTACGCCTTGCGGGTGATCACGGTGAGCCTCGGCACGGTGGCTTCCGCGAACGCGTACAGCAGCTTCGCGCCGTGCCGGATGATCCCGCCGAACTCCTGCTCGGTCCCCGGCAGGAACCCGGGCACGTCCACGAAGGTGACGATCGGGATGTTGAACGCGTCGCAGAAGCGAACGAATCGCGACGCCTTCTCGCTCGAGTCGATGTCGAGCGTGCCGGCGAGGACCTTGGGCTGGTTCGCCACGATCCCCACGCTGTGCCCGTCGAGCCGGGCGAAACCGATCACGACGTTCATCGCCCAATACGGGAAGACCTCGAAGAAGACGCCGTCGTCCACCACGCGACGGACGACTTCGTGCATGTCGTAGGGCTCCTTCGCCGAATCCGGCACGAGGTGGGTCAGCCCGTCGTCCTCGCGTTCGGGGTCGTCCACGGGGGCGTAGGACGGAGGGTCCTCCACGTTGTTCGGTGGCAGGTAGGAGAGGAGATGGCGGACCATCGCCAGGCACTCCGCTTCGTCCTGCGCGACGAACGAGGCGACCCCGGTCCTCGCGTGCGTCATGGCGCCGCCCAGCTCCTCGAACGTGACCTCCTCACCCGTCACGGCCTTGATCACGTCCGGGCCGGTGATGAACATGTGGGAGGTCTCGCGCACCATGAACGTGAAGTCGGTGATGGCGGGCGAGTAAACGGCGCCGCCGGCGCACGGCCCCATGATCACGCTGATCTGCGGGATCACGCCCGAGGCTCGAACGTTGCGCTCGAACACGTAGCCGTAGCCGGCGAGGCTGGCTGCCCCTTCTTGGATGCGAGCGCCACCCGAGTCGTTGATGGCGACGAACGGGGCTCCCGTGGACATCGCGAGGTCCATCACCTTGCAGATCTTCTGGGCGTGGACCTCGCCCAGCGACCCGCCGAACACCGTGAAGTCCTGGCTGGCCACGAACGCTCGACGGCCGTCGATCGTGCCGTAGCCGGTCACCACGCCGTCGCCGGGCGGCCGGTTCCGGTCCATGCCGAAGTCGTGCGTCCGGTGCACGGCGAACGGGTCGGTCTCCTGGAACGTGCCGCGGTCGAGCAGGAGGTCGATCCGCTCGCGGGCCGTGAGCTTGCCTTTCTCGTGTTGCTTGCGCACGGCCTCCTTGCGCGCCGAGTCCGCCAGCGCGGCTCGCCGCTTCCGGAGCTCCTCGATCCGCTCCTCGACGCTCGGGCCCGGCGGCCCGGCGGTCGGCCGTTCCTCGGTGGTCGCCATGAGCCCCGAGTCTATGGCCAGGAGCCCCCGGGGTCACCCGGGGGCTCCCTCGGTCGGGCCCTTGTCCGGTCGGCGCTACTCGGTCGCCGGCGCTTGCGATCTACGGCGCCGCGGCGTCGAGCACGTACAGCAACTGCCCGTCGACCACGACGAACGACTCGATCATCGTCGACCCGCCAAACCCGGTGACTTCGTAGACGCCGGAGGCCGTCGATCCGCGGCCGACCAGGTCGCCGACCCGTTCGAACTCGAGGTCCTTCACCGTGGTGATGAGAGCCTTGATCGAAGCGCGGCCTTCGTGCATGGCCGCGCTCGGCCTCGAAGCGGTCCTCGAAGGCCGTCGGCTCGGCCAGCACCGCCGTCACGGCCTCGGTCATCGGTCGTTCCTCCCGAACGGCCGGCGACCCCAGCGACATGGTCCCGATCACATTGCATGAACGCCAATGGGGCCCGATCGGTCTAGGGCCGCTCGATCCTGCCTCGAGCAGCACCCGGCCAGGGTCGAAGGTCCCGCGACGCTCACCGCGACAGCGAGGTCCGTCCCGTCCCCGATCGCGCGGCTCGTCGATGCGATGATCCTCCCGGCGTGTTGTCGCTCACTCTGCTGGTGCCGCCCTCTCGGTCGCAGAGCGTGATCGACGTGTTGACCGCCCTGGACGGGGTCCACACGGTGGTGCGCGTCCCCGCCGCCGCGGTCGAGAGCGGCGACGACCTCCTCGCCGCGGCCGTCGAGCCGGGGGTGGCCGACCTCGTCCTCGAGCGGCTCGCGGCTGCCGGCGTGCCGGGTGAACGCGTCACCCTCTCGCAGCGCGGCATCGACGTCACGGAGATCGGGAGACCTGCGGAGGGCGACCTGTGGGACGAGGCCGCCGACGTCGTGGTGTGGGAGGAGGTGCTCGAGAGCGCGGCCGAGGACAGCCGGCTGTCGTTGACCTACCTCGTGACCATGGCCATCGCCGGCTTCATCGCCTCGATCGGCGTGTACGACGATCAGCCGGTCCTGATCGTGGGGGCGATGGCGCTCAGCCCCGACCTCGCCCATCTCTCGGCGCTGTCCGTTGGTCTGGTGTGCCGTCGCCCCGGGATCGCCGGGCGCGCGGCCGCCACCCTGCTCGCCGGGCTCGGCGTCGCCGCGGCGGTCGGAGCGGCCACGGTCGCGATCGCCTCAGAGATCGGATACGCCCCGCAGGGCGGAGGCTTCGGGCGCGGCGTGTTGACCTCGTTCATCACGAATCCGGGGCTGGCTGGGGCGGCGGTGGCGCTCGCCGGCGGGGTCGCCGCGATGTTGTCCTTCGAACGCCGGAGCGCCGGCGCGGCGGTGGGGGTGGCGATCTCGGTGACGACGATCCCCGCGGCCGCCGGGCTGGGCGTCGCGATCGGCCTGGCCGATCTCGACCGCGCGCTCGGGGCCCTCGCGGTCCTGGCGATCAACCTGTCGTGCTTGACGGCGGGTGCCGTGGCGACGGCAGCGATCCAACGTCGCCGTCGTCCAGCGGTGCCGGCCGACGAACGGCTCAGCAGTCGCCGGCGTGGCGCCAGGGTCCCCAGCCATCGGCGTTGACCAGCCGGATCGTGACGATCGTGTTGGTACGGGCGTTGAGGGGCCGGTCGTCGAGCTGCCACCGCCGCTTCGTCCACTCGAGATAGCGGTCGGGCCACGCATCGGCGGCGTGCTGGAACAGGCCGAGGTATTCGCCGCGGGGAGACTTCGCCTTGGGGTCGAGGCCGCTCTCGGCCTCGGCGATGCAGATCGCTCGTTCGGCGCCGCCCGGGACGGTCCACTCATCGGTGGCGCATTGGATCAAGCGGATGGACCAGAACCGTGGTCCTTCGTCCTCCTCGCGCTCGAGCGCGCAGGGGCCCGGGCGGTGCTCCGCGGCCGCCGGGATCGCCCAGGTGAGGCTTCCCACGGCGAGGCAGGCGGCGAGGATCGTCCTGGTTGGACCGCGCACGGCCCGGGACCCTAACAGCCCTCGCGCTTCGCATGAGTTGCGCCGGAAGGCACCGCGAAGGCCCCGCGAAGGCCCCGTTCACACGTCGACCCGGCCGCCGGTTCGCCAGTATTCGCCGCGTTCCCGCGTCAGCAGCCCCGCATCGACCAGGTATCGGCGGATGGCGGCGTGGTCGTTGAAGAAGCGGCCGACGATGGCGTTCACCGTCCGTTCGTCATACCGGACGCCCGGCTCGAACTCGAGCGCGATACGTTCGAGGACGATCCGGCGCTTCGACTCCTTGGCCGGGATCTCCGTGAGTCGCCCGTTCCGGAAGAACGTCCGAAGGACGGTCTCCTCGTCCTCCGTCGTGGCGCCGAGCGCCAGGCCGGCGTCCCGCGGCGGCCCCACCTGCTCGGCCGCCCACCGAAGCGTCTCCCGGTCGAGCCGGTACGTCCGCCGGTCATCGCGGAGCCGGGCCACGCCGGTGGCCGTGAGCCGGTTCAGGTGCCGGCGGACGCGTGCCAGCGGCTGGTCGAGCGCCTCGGCCAGGCCCACCGCCGTGGCGTCGGATCGCGCCAGCGCGCCGGCGATGGCCAGACGCTCCGGGTCGGCGAGCGCACGAAGGATGTCGTCGGGCGTCTCGGGCATGTCGGTGGCTAGTCCTACCATTGGCGCGTGGATGCCACCCTCGAGCTCACCGCCCCGCAGCGCCGGGCGCTCGAGGGTTTGATCGGCACGGGCGAGCGGCCCCTCGTCCCCGGCGACCTCGTCCCGAAGATCCGCGACCGGATCGAAGACGCCGCGCGCGGGTTCGAGCTCGCCGAACCGCTGTGGATCGGGAAGTCCAACCTGAACGACCTCGGCCGATGCCCGGGGCTGTTCGATGCGGTCCGCTCCGGCGAACGTGCGCCGTTCGCGTTCACGTCTCGATTCGCCGCCGGCCGGCTGGCGCACAAGTCGGTCGAGCTCGAAGTCGCCGGCCGGGAGGACCGGGACGCCCACGGCCTCGTCGCCGAGGCCGCCGATCGACTGTCCGACGACGACGCCTTCCACGCGTATTGGGAGGCCCTCGATCCGCTGCGCCGTGACGAGACGCTGATGGAGGCGGCCAAGACGCTCGAGCTCTTCCGGGCCACGTTGCCACCGCTGCGTCCGCTGCGCCGCCAGCTCGCACCCTCGACGGAGTGGCACGTCCGGGCCGAGCTGCTCGGCGGCGCCCTCGTGCTATCGGGTCAGCTCGATCTGGTGCTCGGCGCCGCCTCGCCGGCCGAACCCAACCGCGCCACCCGGCTGGCCATCGATCTCAAGACCGGGCGGGCGTGGCCGGAACACGCCGAAGACATGCGCTTCTACGCGCTGGTGCTGGCGCTGCGATTCGGCGTCCCGCCCTACCGGGTGGCCACCCTGTATCTGGACTCGGGCCAATGGCAGGCCGAAGACGTGGATGCTCGCGTGCTGGGTCGCGCCGCCGACCGGGTGATCGAGGCCGTTCGCGCCGCCGCCGCGTGGCAGTCCGGGCGCCCGCTGCCGCTCCGGCCCGGTCCGTACTGCGCGTGGTGCCCGCGATCCGCCACCTGCCCCTCGGCTTTGTCGCCGTCTCCGGGACCGGGATAGGCTCCGCGCCACCCGCACTCGTTCGGAGGCCGATCCCACCATGGGTAAAGACGTTTACGACATCGGTGATCTCCCCCCCATCGGCGAGGTACCGCCCCGGATGCACGCCCAGCTCGTGCGTCCGGACCGGTTCGGCGAGCCGACCGACGCCATCCGGGACGAGGTGATCGATGTGCCCGAGATCGGGCCGGACGAGGTGCTCGTTCTCGTGATGGCGGCGGGGGTGAACTTCAACAACGTCTGGGCGGCCCGCGGTGTGCCGGTGGACGTGACGAAGACCCAGGCCCGCTGGGGCGAACCCACCGAGTTCCACGTCGTCGGTTCCGACGCATCGGGGATCGTCGCCGCCCTGGGCGATCGCGTGACGAACGTCGAGGTCGGCGATCACGTCGTGGTGCACGCCGGGCAGTGGGACCTCGACGACCCGTGGGTGACCGCCGGGAACGACCCCGGTCTCTCGCCGAGCTTCCGTGTCTGGGGATACGACACGTGCTGGGGGTCGTTCGCGCAATACACGAAGGTTCAGGCGCACCAGTGTCTCCCCAAGGCGGACGGCCTGACGTGGGAGGAGGCCGCCGCCCCGACGCTGACGGGTTCGACCGCCTACCGGATGCTGCACGGGTGGCCGCCCCACACCGTGAGCGAAGGCGACGTCGTGCTGGTCTGGGGCGGTTCCGGCGGGCTCGGCTCGCTGGCGATCCAGCTGGTGACGCTGGCCGGTGGCCGAGCCGTGGCGGTGGTCTCGAACGACGACCGTGGCGAATATTGCCGGAGCCTCGGCGCGGTCGGCTACGTGAACCGCTCGAACTTCACGCACTGGGGCGTGCCGCCGAGGTGGGACGATCCCGAATGGAAGGACTGGTTCGAAGGCGCCAAGTCGTTCGGCAAGGCCATCTGGGACGCCCTCGGCGAACGCACCAACCCGCGAATCGTCTTCGAGCACCCGGGTCAGGACACCATCCCCACGTCGAACTTCGTGTGCGACCGCGGCGGCATGATCGTGATCTGCGCCGGGACCTCCGGCTACGACACGATGATCGACGTCCGGTACCTCTGGTATCTCCAGAAGCGGTACCAGGGTTCGCACCTGTTCAACGACGACCAGGCCGCGGCGTTCAACGACCTGGTCCGCCAGGGCCGGATCCGGACCACCCTCGGTGGGGTGTTCCACTACCACGAGGCCGGCCGTGTCCACCAGCTGATGGGGGAGGGCGCGCTTCCCCAGGGCAACGTGTCCGTGTTGGTGGGGGCGCCGCGGCGAGGGCTGACCGGCCTGCCGTGACCCGGCCCGGGGTCGCAAGGCATCGGGACCAACGTCCGCTACAGTGCCTCGCCCGGGCAACCGATGGATCGGAACGACCGGTCGCTCGAGGGGGAGGCGCAGCTCATGAAGATGCAGCGAACGCGACAGTGGGCCCTCGGCCTGGGCCTGTTCGGTGCCGGCGCGGCCCTGATGATCCTCAACGTCGGGATGATCGGGCCCGACCTCCCGTTCGTGCTCCGAGCGGTGCTGGTGGGGGCCGGCGTGGGTCTCGGTTGGTTCCTGGTCGGTCGGGTGGCCCTGGCCGGCATCCAGGTCCGGGAGGACGGCGTCTTCGTTCGGAACCCGTTCGCCCGGCGCCTGCTCCCCTGGCGGGAGATCCAGGGTTTCTCCCTCGGGCGGTACGCGGTGTTCACCGGGCTCGGTGTAGCGACCCTGCGTGACGGGTCCCGGGTCCCGCTGTTCGGCATCCGGGCGGTCGAGTCGGCCTTCAACCCGGGTGACCGTCAGGCCCAACGTATGGTCGAGAGCCTGAACGCGGCCCTCGTCGCGCACGCCGGCTAGGTTCCCCGCGGCTCCTGCACCAGCTCGACCAGCACCCCGCCCATCCCGCTCGGATGGACGAACGCCACCATCGTCCGGCGGGAGCCGGGCCGGGCCTCGTCGTCCACGAGCTGTACCCCGGCCGCGCGGAGCCGCTCCAGGGCGGCCGCGATGTCGTCGACCGCGTAGCCGATGTGGTGCAGCCCGGGCCCGCGCCGGGCCAGGAACCGGCCGACCGGGGTCTCGGGCCCCAGGGATCCCAGGAGCTGCACGTACCCGTCGCCGACGGCGAACAGGACCTCGTCGACCCCCTGGTCCTCGACGCGCTCGCGAAGGACCGGCTCGGCGCCCAACGTCCCGCGATAGTGATCCACCGCGGCCTCCAGATCGTCCACGGCGATGCCGACGTGGTCGATCCTCGTGAACATCAGCGCGACCGGCGGCGGCTCGGCGCGAGATCGGGCTGGAGCCGTTCCATGAGGTCCTGGGCCCGGCGCAGGTGGTACACGGGCAGCCCGAGGGCGCGAGCGATCGCCGCCACGGCGAGCGCCCGAAGGTCCTCCTCCGGCTTGGCGCCGTCGGCGGCGATCGGATGCGCCGCGTAGAACTCGACCAGATCGAGGAACTGCTGGAGCGAGGGCGTCAGGCCGCCGCGTTCGTATGCGTAGATGGTCTGGCGGGCGGCCGGGAATCCCGCAGCCGACGCGGCGTCCTGGACGGCTCGGTAGCCGGCCGCGCGCCGCAGGCCCCGCAGCAGGGCGCCGATCGTCCGGGCGTCCTCGCGGGCCACGGGAGGGAGCTTCTTCCTGGCCACGGACCCGCACGATAGCCGGTTTCCCGGGACGACTCGTGCGCGCAACGCGCCGCCCGGCGACGGCTTCCTTAGGCCGAATGCCGGATGCGTGGGTCCCCCGCGTCACCTAAGGTGGGTCGGGCGCGGCCGACCGCGCCAGGGAGGTGCCCGTGCAGGAGAGGAATCGATCGACCGCCGCGGTGTTGCATGGTTCCGACGTGTTCGAGAAGGGCCGGGCCGACGTCTTCAAGATCCGCGAGCGGACGCGGCGCCGGCGCATCTTTCGCCTGGTCCTCTTCCTCGGGCTGATCGACGGCTATCTCTGGTACCGCTACTTCACCAACAACCCTTTCGAGCTCCCCACGTTCGGCCCGGAGTGGGTGATCTGGGCACCGCTCCTGCTCCTGGTGATGCTGCTCTTCATCGTCATGCTCATGCCGATGTTCAGCGGTCGATCCCCGCATCTGGTCGTCCGACCGGAGGAGATCGAGGTGGGACTGAACGAGGTCCAGGGGCTCGACTCCCAGGTGGACGAGGTCACCCGGACGCTCGACGTCTTCCTCGGGTACGCCACGTTCCGAAAGGAGCTGGGGGGCAACCCGCGGCGAGGCATCCTGTTCGAGGGACCGCCGGGGACCGGCAAGACCTATCTGGCCAAGGCGATGGCGAAACAGGCCGGCGTCCCCTTCCTGTTCATCTCCGCTCCCGCGTTCCAGTCGATGTGGTACGGAATGACCGGCGCACGGATCCGGGCCTTCTTCAAGAGGTTGCGCAAGCTCGCCCGGAAAGAAGGCGGGGCGATCGGCTTCATCGAGGAGATCGACGCCATCGGCGGCGACCGCGGCGGGATCAACGCCAGCCCCGACCCCACCGGGCTGGGGCGGGTCGCCTCGAGGTTCGTCGGTCCGGGCGGTACGGGGATGGTGAACGAGCTGCTGATCCAGATGCAGTCGTTCGACCAGCCGCCCCGCGGGGCGCGAATCCGCGCCGGCTTGATCGAATGGGTCAACGGGTTCCTGCCGCCGGACAAACGCATCCCGGCCACCAAGCCCAGCTATGCCAACATCCTGCTGATCGCCGCCACCAACCGGGCGGACAATCTCGACTTGGCGCTGCTGCGTCCGGGCCGTTTCGACCGCCGGCTCTACTTCGACCTGCCGACGAAGAACGGGCGGCGCGAGCTCATCGACTTCTTCCTCGCGCGCAAGGCGCATCACTCACAGCTCGACGAAGACGAGGCTCGTGAGGGGCTGGCGCACGACTCGTTCGGCTACACGCCGGTGATGCTGGAGCATCTGTTCGACGAGGCGCTGCTGGTGGCCCTTCGTCACGGCCGCAAGGAGATGAACCTCGACGACGTCCACGAGGCCAAGCTCACGGAGGAGCTCGGCTTCAAGCAGGCGGTCACCTACACGGAGTCCGACCGAGTGGCCGTGGCAACACACGAGGCCGGGCACGCCACCGTGGCGCATTTCCTGGGCCGCGGACGGCGGCTCGAGGTCCTGTCGATCATCAAACGCCGGCAGGCGCTCGGGCTGCTCGCGCACGGCGATACCGAGGAGCGGTTCACCCGAACGCGGACCGAGCTGCAATCGGCGATCGCCATCGCGCTGGGAGGGCTCGCCGCCGAGGAGATCTTCTTCGGCGAGACCGGCACCGGCCCCGCCTCCGACCTCCAGACCGCCACCACGCTCGCCGCGCAGATGGTCGGCTCGTTCGGTATGGCGGGCTCGCTCGTGTCCTACGACGCGATCGCCGAAGGCCCCATCGGCTCGAAGAACCTGGTCGGCAAGGTGCTGGCCGACGCCGCGGGCAAGGAGGGGGTCGAGGAGATCCTCACGGCACAACGCGAGCGGGTCGCCGCTCTCCTGGAGGAGAACCGCGATGTCGTCGTGGCGCTTCGCGATGCCCTAATCGCTCGCGACGAGCTCGTGGGCGAGGAGATCCTGCGCGTGATCGAGCTCGCGCTGTCGGCCCGCGACGACGTGGTCGTCGTGCCCGACGCCGAGGTCGACCTCATCTCCCAGGACGAGACGGCCGAGTAGTCGGCATCAGCGGTCGTCCTGCCGGGTCGTGGCGACCTGGGAGCCGGGAGCGTCAGCCGCTCCGGGACCGGAGATCCGGAAGCACCCGCGTCCCGAGAAGCTCCATCTGCTCGTCCCGGCGGCCACCGACCATGAAGTTCAGGACGCTGAAGCCGAGATCCAGGAGCCCGGTCAACACATCGACCACCTGCTCGGGCTCACCGGCCACGCGTCGCGCGGGGTCCTCGGGCGGAGGGCCACCCACCCGCACCTGCACGTTACACGCGTAGTCGAGCGCGTCCGGGTCCCGGCCGGCCCGTTCGGCGGCAGCCCGCACGCGATCCATGGCCGGCGTGACCCGGTCGGCCGGCAGAACTCCGAGCGAGGGGACCCACCCGTCGGCCAGGCGGCCGGTGAGATCGAGCATCCGCGGGCCGTACGCGCCCAGCCAGATCGGGATGGGCCGGGCCGGCTTGGGCTCGAGGAGCGCGCCGTGGTTCCGGTAATACGCGCCGTCGTACGTGAACGCCGGCTCGGTCCACACGCCGCGGATGACCTCGATAGCCTCCTCGAGCGCCTCGACCTTCTCCTCCGGCGGCAGCGTGGGCGCGCCGAACGCCGCCAGCTCGTCGTCGTTGCCCCCGGCGCCGAGTCCCAGGACGAGCCGTCCACCGGAGAGACGGTCCAGGCTCTCGGCCATCTTCGCCACGAGCGCCGGCAGCCGAAACGGCATCCCGAGCACGTTCGAGGCGATCCGGATCCGGCTCGTGTTCGCGGCGACCCACGTCATCAACGTCCAGCTCTCGAACGACGGATGGTGGCCGTGGGGGTGGTCCCATACCGCCACTAGGTCGAACCCGAGCTCTTCGGCTCGCCGGGCCTCGGCGACCGGATCCGAGCGCCCCGACGCCGACGGGATGATCGTCACCCCGAACCCGACGTGACCCACGAACCCTCCTCGCTCGATCGGACCTCCGTCGAGGATGGCACACGCCGGGCTATCGGGACCGCCGGAGGACCCACCCCTCGACGTAGACTGGCCGGGTCGCCGCAGGAGGATCGAAGCACATGGGTTCGTCCGTGATCGTGGGTGGCGCCCGGACGCCGGTCGGGAAGTTCCAGGGGGCGTTCGCCGGCCTGTCCGCCGTCGATCTCGGGGCGATCGCCATCCGCGAGGCGCTCGCGCGCTCGGGCGTCGAGGCCGACCAGGTCGACTACGTGATCCTGGGGCAGGTCCTACGGGCGGGCACCGGGCAGATCACGGCTCGCCAGGCCGCCGTGGCCGCCGGCATCCCAAAGGAGGTGCCGGCGCTCAACGTGGACAAGGTGTGCCTGTCCGGCATCAACGCGATCGCGCTGGCGGACCAGCTCATCCGGGCGGGCGAGGTGGACGTGGTGGTGGCCGGCGGCATGGAGTCGATGACCGGGGCCCCCCATCTGGTGCCGAGCGCGCGGGCGGGAACGAGGCTCGGCCATACCCAGATGATCGACTCGATGGTCCACGACGGGCTCTGGTCGAGCTTTCGCCAGGCGCACATGGGCGAGTCCTCCGACGAGGTCAACTCGGAGCTCGGGATCACGCGCGAAGAGCAGGACCGGTGGTCGGCGCGGTCGCACCGACGGGCCCACGACGCCTGGGAGGCGGGCCGCCTGGCCGAGGAAACGGTCGCGGTGGAGATCCCCCAGCGCAAGGGTGATCCCGTCGTGATCGAGCGCGACGAAGGGGTTCGGCCGGAGACCACTCCGGAGGTCCTCGCCACGCTTCCGCCGGCGTTCACCGAGGACGGGACGATCACCGCCGGCAACGCCGCCCAGATCAGCGACGGCGCCGCCGCCGTGGTGGTGGCTCGCCGGGAGACGGCCGAACGCCTCGGCCTCACCCCGATGGCCGAGATCGTGGCGCACGGCATGTCGGCCGAGCGGTACACCTACCTGCATACGGTGCCGGCGCTTGCGCTCCAGCACGCGCTGAAGAAGGCGCAGCTGGACGTGCACGATCTCGGCCTGCTCGAGGTGAACGAGGCCTTCGCCGCGGTGTCGCTGAACGTCACGCGGATGCTCGGGTTCGACGAGGAGCTCACCAACGTGAACGGCGGCGCGGTGGCGCTCGGCCATCCGATCGGCATGAGCGGCGCGCGGATCGTGCTCACCCTCGCGCACGAGATGCGGCGGCGCGGCGTGGACCTCGGCGGCGCGACGATCTGCGGCGGCGGCGGCCAGGGGGACGCCCTGGTCCTCCGACGAGCGTGAGCATGGACCTCGAGCGGTTCGAGCTGCCGCCGGAGCTCGAGGAGTTCCGAGCCCTCGTCCGGCAGATCGCCGAGGAGAAGATCGCCCCCCGGGCCGACGAGATCGATCGCACGGACGAGTGGCCCGAGGACCTGTTCCAGGTGTTGGTGGACAACGAGCTCACCGGCGTCGGCTACCCCGAGGAGTACGGGGGTTCGGGTGGCGGGTCGCTCGCGTTCGGGGTGCTGGTGGAGGAGCTGTCGCGGGTGGCCGCGGGGCTCGCCCTCGCCCCGGCGGTGAGCAAGCTCGGCGTGATCCCGCTCGTCCTGGCGGGGACCGAGGAGCAGCGCAAGCAGATGATCGAGGGCATCGTGCGCGGCGAGATCCTCATGTCCTACGCGCTCACCGAACCGGGAGCCGGGTCGGACGCCGCGGCGTTGACCACCCGGTACGTGCGGGACGGCGACGGCTTCGTCCTCAACGGGACGAAGCGGTTCATCACGGGAGCGGGGGTGAGCCATGCCTATGTCGTCTTCGGCACCCGCGATCCTGCCGAACACGCCAAGGGGATCAGCGCGTTCCTCGTGATGAAGGACGATCCGGGGGTCTCGTTCGGCCGCAAAGAAGACAAGATGGGGATCCGCGGGTCCCCGACGCGCGAGGTGATCCTCTTGGACGCCCGCCTGCCGGCCGACCGGCTCATCGGCGAGGAAGGCGACGGGTTTCGGATCGCGCTCGAGACCCTCGACTACTCTCGGCCGCTGATCGGGGCGCAGGCGCTCGGAATCGCCCAGGGCGCGTTCGACTTCGCGGCGAGATACGCGAACGAACGCCAGCAGTTCGGCAAGCCGATCACCGAGTTCCAGGGAGTGTCGTTCATGCTCGCGGACATGGCGATGCAGATCGAGGCCTCCCGGCTCCTGGTCTACAAGGCGCTCGCCCTGTGCGACGCCGGCGACGAGCGGATGACCTACTTCTCGAGCGTGGCGAAGTGTTTCGCCTCCGACGCGGCCATGCGGATCACCACCGACGCGGTCCAGGTGCTCGGCGGGTACGGCTACGTACGCGAATACCCCGTCGAACGCCTGATGCGCGACGCGAAGATCACGCAGATCTACGAAGGCACGAACCAGATCCAACGGGTCGTGATCGCCCGCGAGCTCCTTCAAACCTTGCGGTAGGCGCAGCGAACGGCCCGGGCCGCGCGGTGCAGCGCTCGGCCCGGGCCGTCGGGGGGGCGTCCCGCCAGATCGTGATCTCGCCCGGCACCTCCTCGAGCGCGTCGAGATCCCGCCGCCGCTTCTCGCGGGTGCGATCCCGGCGCTCCTCGGCGTCGGCCGCCTGCGAGATCTGGAGGGTGGCCGCGGCGATCCCGAGCGCCGGGTCGGCGTGGGGATCGTGGGTCTGCTCGGGCTCCATCACCTGCCACCCCGCTCACCTCACCTTCTGGGCGTCGTCTCGTTGGTCACGTTCCGGAAGATCACCGGGTGCTCGAAGAGCTCGTCCACCTCTTCGATCTCGACGTCTTCTTCGTCCACGCCGCGGAGCGCGTCCGACCGCCGGTCCATGTCGAGCGAGGCCCGTGCGGACGCCACCTCCATCTCGAGCCGCCGGACGTGTCGCTCCATCGAATCGACGCGGGCGTCGGCCGCCTCCAGCCGGGCGCGCATCTCGGCGAAGGAGCCGAGACGCATCTCCTGGAGCATCCGGCGAGACTCGTCGAGCTCCCGCTGGCGCAGCGCCATCCGCTGGCGCAGGGCGTTGTTCTCGAGGTCCGCCTCGTGGAGCCGTTGCGCCTGGAGGCGGACCTGGTCGTGCATGGCGGGCAGGTCGCGGTCGTTCGTGTCGTGGTCCTTCTCCGTCACGGCCAGCCTGGTCTCGAGCTCCTGGACCTGTGCCAGCGCTTCCTTCAGGCGCTTCTGCACGGCGTGGAAGTTCTCCTCGACGATTCGGACCTTCCGCTCCGCCGCCTCGCGCTGATCCTCGAGGGCGTGAAGCGCCGGGCGCCGAGGATCGGCGTCCCGGCTCGTGGGGTGGTCGAGCACGCGTCGAAGGGTCGGCGCGTACAGCGGCGTCGGCGCCGCTCGACGGGCGGGCGCCCGGGTGGTCACCGCCACCATGGCGAGACACCCGAGCAGCAGGACGCCGGCCACCGCCCCGTACCGGGCCCACGGACCGGTGGCCTCCGACACGATCGGGCCGAGCGGCTGCGACAGCTCGGCCACGACGACCGGACCGTCGGGCGTGAGCCACACCGGGACGTAGGTCAGGAGCTTGCCGCTCCGCACGAGGGTCTGTGGATCCCCGCCGGCCACCCGGAAGGTGAGGTCCCGCAGGTACGACGGCCGCGTGCCGATCACCTCCGTCTGCGCGGCGTAGAGGATCCGCCCCAGCGGGGAGAACAGCCGGACGCCGTCCACCGGGCCGTCGGCCACGATCGACTCGCCGATCGCGGCGGAGAGCTGCCCGGCGCGATCGCCCGTGATCGGCGAGCCGAGATCCCGTTGGAGCAGGAGCGGCGCGAGCTCGGTCCGCGCGATGAGCTCGGCGCGGGCCGACGCCGCGGATGTGGCGTCGGCGCGAGCGCGAACCGCGAACCACGCGCCTGCGGCGATGGCGGCCACGAGCAGCGCGGCGAGGATCCCCCAGACGGGGCGTCGCTCCCGACGCGCCAGCCATGCCATCAACGTTCGTCCCCCATCGAGCCGGGGCGTGCAGCGTCCTGCGGTGGTGTCACGCCCTCGTATCGGCGTCACCGCACGGGAGGCGTAGTCCCCCCGATGGGGGAAATGGCCCGGATTGACCAGCCGGGACGGCGGACGGCGATCAACGCAGGTGAGCGTCCCGTTTCCAGCGCCTGTCCCGAGGCGTCGGGAACGTCCGGTACCCTTCGGCCGTGGTTGCGCTCCGCGCCGATCCGTGGACGCCGGATCACGGCATGGGCTTCGAGGCCCGGCTCGACGAGACCCCGGCGAGCGCGGATCCCGCCGTCGAGACCGACGACTGGAGCCGGCCGCTCTCGCCGGTCGACGCCGGCTCGGGTCTCGTGTGGTTCGTGGACGGCGTTCGCCGCGTCGAGCTCCGGGTGCTCGCGGAAGACGATGGCCGGCGAGCCCCCGGGTTGTTCGGGTCGTGGGCGGTCGGGGCGGTTCGGTGCGACGGCGGCGCGGCGTTCGCCGACCATGCCGTCGGCCGTTCCGTGATCGTCGGCGGCGGGATGCGCCCGCGGCGGGTCGAGATCGACGCCGGTCACCATCGGCTCCGGTACGAGCCCCGCAGCGAGGCCGGCACCGATCCGGACGCTCCGCTCTTCAGCCTCCAGTCGAAGATGCGCGACGAGGAGGCGGTGCTCGCAGCCGCCATCGCGGCCGGCTCCGACTGCCTCGTGCTCGCCGACGGTCCGCTGAAGAGCCTGCCCGAGGAGACGGCCTCGCCGGTGGTCGGCGTGGTGAAGCGCTTCGCGCGCGCCTACCTGGACGACGCCCACGACGCCCTGCTCCCGCGGCTCGCGCCGGGGGAGCGGACCCCGCTGTTCGCGCTGGCGTACGAAGGGCACCGCCTCGAGCGGTATGCGTGGTACCTGCGGCTGGTCCCTTCTCGCGCGGCCTGGCACGATCACGCCGGGCTCGTGCGGTGCGAGGTTCGTGCCGGCGTGGGGCTCGAGCCGGCCCGGGCGCTCGCCGACCGCGTGACCGCGTTGTTGCCGAGGTTCGCGGGCCGCCGCACCGACCCCAGGTATCCGCAGAACCTGGCGCCGGTCGGCGGGCTCGAGACCTGGCTCCAGCACCGGATGGGCCATCGGGCCGTGATCCGCCGGGCGCTGCTCGCCTGGCTGAGCGATGGGGTCGCGGCGTGATCGAGGAGACCTCCGAACCCGTCGGCATGGTCCTCGGCACGGAGGATGCCACGCCGCTGGCGTTCTGGGTGGGGGTGGCCCCCGACGCGTACCTCCAGCTCGACGACGCCGTGATCGTCGAGACCGAGGTGCCGGGGCGCGGGCCGCTCCGGATCTCTGGCATCGTGCAGGACGTCCGAGCGCGCCATGAGGGGGCGCAGTTCGACACGGACGTGTTCCTGGTCGATCGCGGGGTGCTTCCCGTCGACACGGCCGTGGCCGCGCAGGTGGTGGCCACCCGGTTCGAGCCCGAGATCTTCGTTCCGCCGATGCCGGGCCTGTCGGCGGTGCGGGCCCGCGGCAAGGACCGGGACGAGGCCCTGTACTTCGACCAGATGGAGCGACGGGTTGCCGCCGGGCTCACGCGCGACGGCGAGCCGGTGTTCCTCGACCTGGACTTCCTGGACGGTTCCCGCGGCGCCCACGTGAACATCAGCGGGATCTCGGGCGTGGCCACCAAAACGACCTACGCGCTGTTCCTCCTCTATGCGCTGTTCCACTCGGACGTGCTCGGGCGGTACGCGGCGAACACGAAGGCGCTCGTGTTCAACGTCAAGGGCGAGGATTTGATGTGGCTCGACCGGCCGAACGCCCGGTTGACCGAGGAGGACCGCGAAGATTACGCGCGGCTCGGGTTGCCGGCGGGGCCGTTCGAGAGCGTCGGATTGTGGGCGCCCATCCGGCCCGACGCGGGCGGCAAGGCCATCCCCCAGGTCGAGGGCCGCTCCGAAGGCGTCACGGCCTACTGCTGGACCGTGCGGGAGTTCGTTCGCGAGCGCTATCTGCGCTTCATGTTCGCCGAAGCCGACGACGAGCGGTCGCAGATCGCGGATCTCGTGGCCCGGGTCGAGGCCGCGCTGGACCGCGAGTGCGAGGACGATCCCGAGAACGACGCCACCGTGACCGTCGGTGGCGCGCCGGTGGAGACCTTCGGCGACCTGTGCGACCTCGTCTCGACCGAGGTGGACACCGACGGCTCCCCGTGGCGCGGACGGGTGAGCGACGCCACCGTCAGCGCGTTCGTGCGACGCCTGGACGCCGCGCGGTTCCGCATGGGCCACCTCATCGTCGGGCGGGAGGCCGAACATCCCGAGCGCCACCGGGTCGACTGGGGGGCAAACCAGGTCACGGTGGTGGACATCCACAACCTGCACGACCGGGCGAAGCGGTTCGTGACCGGCGTGGTGATCAAGCGCCTGTTCGAGCACAAGGAGCGGATGGGCCGGCGGGAGCCGCTGGCGTTCCTGGTGCTGGACGAGCTGAACCGCTACGCGCCGCGGGACGGCTGGAGCCCCATCAAGGAGGTCCTGCTCGACGTGGCCGAACGCGGCCGGTCGCTGGGCATGATCCTCGTTGGCGCCGAGCAGACCGCCTCCGAGGTCGAACGCCGGGTCATCTCGAACAGCGCGTTCCGGGTGGTGGGCCGGCTCGACACGGCCGAGGCCTCGCGCAGTGAATACGGGTTCCTCCCGGCCGTCACGCGGGCCCGCGCGTCCATCCTGAAACCGGGGTCGATGATCCTTCAGCAGCCGCACATCCCGGTGCCGCTCCAGATCCGCTTCCCGTTCCCGTCGTGGGCCACCCGTGCCGACGAGGCCGAGCCGGCCGGGGAAGGCGTCGCGGTGTTCGACCGCTTCGAGGGCGAGTAGTGCGGTTCCTGCACACCGGCGACTGGCACGTCGGCAAGGCCATCCGCGGGCGGTCGCGGGCCGAGGAGTTCTCCGCAGCGCTTGACGAGGTGGTGGGCATCGCCGTCGACGAAGGGGTCGACTGCGTGCTCCTCGCCGGCGACGTGTACGAACACCGCGCCCCGGCGCCCGAGGCCGACGCCGTCGTGTTCGAGGCGTTCCTGCGGCTGCACGACGCCGGGATCCGGGTGGTCGCCATCCCGGGCAACCACGACTCGCCGCTGCGGCTGGAGGCCTTCGGAAAAGTCCTGCGACCACTGGGCATCGAGATCGTGCCCAAGGTGGCGCGGCCCGACGCCGGAGGCGTGGTCGTCGTCCCGAGCCGCGACGGCGCCGAGGAGGCCGAGATCGCGGCGATCCCTTTCGTGCCCGAGCGCCGCTTCGGCGACGCGGCGGCGCTGTTCGACGCCGGCCAGGCCTGGTACCAGGGCTACGCGCAGGGGATGGGCGAGCTGCTGGGCGCCATGGCCTCCGGGTTCACGCCTGGGAGGATCCCCATCGTGCTCGCCCACCTGTTCACCGACGGCGCCCTCGTCACCCCGGGCGGCGGCGAGCGCGAGCTCACCATCGGCATCGCCTACGCCGTCCCGCCCTCGCGCCTCCCGGGCGAGGCCGCGTACGTCGCTCTGGGCCACGTGCACCTGCCGCAGGCCGTGAAGGGGTCGGCCGCGCCGGCCCGGTTCGCGGGGTCGCTCCTCCAGCTCGACTTCGGCGAGGCCGGGCAACGCAAGAGCGTCGCGATCGTGGACGCGGCTCCGGGCAAACCGGCCAGGGTGAACGAGGTGCCGCTGTCGAGCGGCCGGCAGTTGAAGGACCTGCGCGGGACGCTCGACGAGCTCCTGGCGCAGGGGGCGGCGGCGGGCCAGGCCTGGCTCCGCGTGTTCGTCGAGACCGACGGGCCGGTGCCGGGCATCGCCGACCGTATCCGCGACGACCTCCCGAACGCGCTCGATGTGCACCTCGTGTACGAGCGGGCCGAGGGAGACGGGGGCGGGGGGGAGCCGCTCTCCTCGCTCGCCCCGCGCGACCAGTTCGTCGCCTATCACGAAGCCCAACACGGCGCGCCGCCGCCGGAGACGCTGCTGGAGGCATTCGACGAGGTGCTCGAGCTCGAGACGGAGGGTGTCGCATGAGACCGATCCGGCTCGAGATGAAGAGCTTCACCGCGTACCGAGACCGTCACGAGATCGACTTCGACGGCAACGAGCTCGATCTGTTCGCAATCAGCGGACCCACCGGCTCGGGCAAGTCCTCGATCCTGGACGCCATGACCTACGCGCTCTACGGCCGGGTCGAGCGCATCGGCAAACAGGGATTGCACCAACTGATCAGCCAGGGGCAGCCGACCATGGCGGTGATCTTCGAGTTCGCGGTGGGCGACGCGCGATTCCGCGTGGCGCGCCGGACGTCGGCCAAAGGCGTCACGCAGGTGTTGCTGGAGCGGGCCGAGGGGGACGGCTGGGTCCAGGCCGGCGAAGGGGCCGACCGCGTGGGGCCGGTCAACCGGATGATCGAACACGCCGTCGGCCTGGACTACGAGGCATTCACCCGGACGGTCCTGCTGCCGCAGGGGCGGTTCGCCGAGTTCCTGGTCGGGGAGGCGCGGCAGCGCCGCGACATCCTCACCGACCTGCTGGGGCTCGAGCTGTTCGAACGGCTGGCGAAACGAGCGGGTGAGGCCAAGCGGCAGGCCGAAGCGGACGTCCGGGCGAAGACGTCGGTGCTCGAGACCGAATACGCGGGCGTGTCCCCGGACGTCGTGGCCGAGGCCGAGGCCGCCGCAAAGGCCGCCGCCCATCGGGAAGAAGCCCTCGCCGCGGCCGAGGCGTCGGTGCGGGAGATCCACGATCGCTGGGCCGAGAGCGCCAGGTTGATCGCCGACCTGGAGGCATGCGAACGAGACCTGCGCGAGGCCGGGTCGGTCGGGGCCGAGGTGGCCGGCGTGCTCGAGGACCTCCAGGCTCGTTCGGCCTCGATCGCCACATCGGTGGCCGAGCGAAAGAACGACGTCTCCGCCCGGGAGCGTTCGGCCGCGAAGGCCCTCGCCGCCCGCGAGAAGGCGGAGGCTGCGTGGGGCCGGACCGTGGATCTCGTGGCCCTGCGGGCGGCTGCGGAGCGGCTGCTCGATGCCCGGGACGCGCTTGCCGAGGCCGAGGAGGAGCTCGCGGCCGCGGAGGGGGCGATCCCGGCGCTCCGGGCCGCGTCGGCGGCTGCCGAGGAGCGCGTGACCGCCGCCGTGGCCGATGCCGATACGGCGATCGAGACCTTCGAGGGGGCGCAGTCGGGGTTCGACGAGGCACAACACGCCGACCTCGTCGCCGCGGTGCGCGCCGGCGTGCGCGAGGGCGACGACTGTCCCGTCTGCGGCGCGAAGATCCAGGCGCTCCCCCGGGTCCCCCGGGCGCTCCCGCTCGAGAAGGCGCGGGCCGCGCTCGACCGGGCCACCACCTCTGCCCAGCAGGCGCAGACGGCGCTGGCCGATGCGCAACGCGCCCGCGACCGAGCGGTCTCGGCGGTCGAGGCCGCCGAGCAGGAGGCCAAACGGTGCGCCAAGGCGGCGACGAAGGCGCGGACCCGGTCGGCACGCCTCGAAGCCGAGCTGGCCGGCGCTCTCGGAGCCACGCCGCCGGGGGACCCCCTGGCCGCGATCGACGAGCGGCTGGAGCGGCTCGAGGAGCTCGAGGCCGCGCTCGGTGAGGCGCAGGAGGAGCTCGAGGAGGCCCGGCGAAGGCTCGCCGACACCGAGCGGGAGCGGGACTCGCTGGCGGAGGAGGTGGCGGAGGCCCGCGGCACCATCGGTGGGCTCGCCGTGGCGGGCCTGCTCGACCGCGCCCGGGGGCTTGCCGACGGCATCGAGGACCCGCCGCCGCCGCTCGGTGCCAAAGGAGGTGCGGATGCACTGGCGACCTGGGCCCGCGGGCTCGTGGCGCTGCTCGAACGATCGGCCGAGACGGTGGCCGCGGCCTCCTCGGCGCGCCGTGCCGGCGAACGGGAGGCTGCGCTCGAGGCCGCCGGGCACCTGGACGGGCTCGTGGACGCCGACGTCGTCGGCGCCACGGTGGCGGAGGTCCTCGAGCTCGCCTCGAGCGCCCGGACCGCCGCGGCGCGTCAGGCCGCGACGGCCGCCGATCGAGCCGCGGCCGCCGCCGAGAAGCTCGCGAACGCCGAGGCGATCGTCGAGCAGATCGCCGAGGCCCGCTCGCGTGGCGAGGTCTTCGACGCGCTCGGCCGAGAGCTTCGCCAGGACCGGCTCATCGCGTTCCTCCAGGTGGAGGCGCTCCAGGTGCTCGCGACGGCCGGATCCGAACGCCTGTCTGCGTTGTCGCAGGGGCGGTACCGCCTCGAATACGCCGACGACGAGTTCTCCGTCGTCGACACGTGGAACGGGGAGGAACGCCGGAGCGCCCGGACCCTCTCTGGCGGCGAAACGTTCCTGGCGTCGCTTGCCCTGGCCCTCGCGCTCTCGGAGCAGGTACGTTCGCTCGCCGTGACCGAGAAGGCGAGGCTGGACTCGCTGTTCCTTGACGAGGGGTTCGGCACGCTCGACCCGGAGTCGCTCGAGGTGGTCGTGGAGGCCATCGAACAGCTCGGCGGAGACGGACGCCTGGTCGGCGTCATCACTCACGTCCAGGAGCTCGCCATCCGACTGCCGGCGCGCGTCGAGATCGAGAAGTCCCCGCGCGGCAGCTCCCTCCGGGTGGTGCGGTGAGCGATCGCGCCCGGAGGCGCGGTGTTCACCCCTCGTCGTCCGGGTCCGGCTGCTCCTCGAACCGGGTGTCGGTCCGGACGAACCGGTTGCCGTCCCACTCGAGCGTCGTGAAGCGGTGGCCTCTAGGGCAGCAGTGGGGATCGTCCGGGCCGTACACCGCCTGCTGCAGCTCGAGGAATCCGGCCCGGACGTGCAGCGCCGCGTCACACGTCTGCCGGCGATAGATCTGCTCGGCGCCTCCCTCCGCGACGGCCAGCACTCGCCAGGTGCCGCAGGATCCGGTGCCGCCGGTCTCCTCGAACGTCACCAGCTCGGGGGCGTCGTCCGCCGTGACGTCCCCGCTCGAGACGCGGATGCCGAGGACTTCCCGCCGCGGCGGGTTCGTGAACGCGTAGACGATCCGCCAGGGCGGATCGTCGTCGAACCGTTGCCACATGACGAAGCCCGTCTCCGGGCGGAAGAAGTCGTCGCCCCGCCGCCACGTGAGAGCGACGACGTCGATCGGGTCGTCGGGGCGGGTGAATACGGCCCCATCCGTCACGTCGGCACCCGGGGGAACGAAGACCCGGATGCTGCCCGCTCCCTCGAGGAGCGCGGGGAGGTCCTCCGGGATCAGGGCGAGCTCCTCCGGGTCGGAGATGGCCCTTGGCGCGTCGTCGGGCACTTGGACGTCCGGCCCGGGGGCGGACGGAAGGCCCTGCGGTCCGGTCGGCGTGGGCGTCGGCTCGGGGGACCGCACGTC
>DATHVC010000264.1:0-39406 GCA_035461565.1 Actinomycetota bacterium | reverse complement strand
GGCCCCTCGCCCCTGCCCGTCGCCGAGTCCGTCACCGGCTGACGCTGCCTTTCGCGATTCAGGCCACCCCGACCTCTCCACAATGAGGCCGCGAGGGCTCCGCTCATGAACGCCTTCGTCGGGTTCGTCCTTGGCCTGGTCGCGCTCGTGGTCGGCTGGTGGCGGTGGCGGCGAGCGCACGCTCTGCAGCGCCGGCTCAGGCTCCTGTGCCAGCGGGCCGGCCTCGACTTCGCGCCGGTGGACCTGAACCCGGACACGGCGTGGCTGCCGTTCGCCATGTTCGGGCGAGCCAAGAGCGGGACGGAGAACGTGGTCTGGGAGCGGGCCCGGGGGCCCGAGATCCGGGCGTTCGACTACTGGTACGAGGACCCCGCGCCCGACCGGCCGGTCAGGCCGAAACGCCGGCTGACGTGCGCCGTAGTGCCGCTCGGCGCGTCGGTGCCTCGACTGCGGGTGATGGCGCGGGACCTCGACGACGAGCTGCGGTCCGTGCTCGGGCTGCCCGACGTCGAGCTCGAGCTCGAGGAGTTCAACCGGCGGTTCACGGTCGAGTCGCAGGACGAACGTTTCGCCGTGGCGTTCCTCGAGCAGCGGATGATGGAGGCGCTCCTCGGCCTGCCGCCCGGCGTCACGCTCGAGGTCAACGACGGCACGGGCCTCCTGTGGGCTCGAGAGCTCCCGGCCGAACAGGTCCTGCTCCTATACGACGCCGCGGTCGCGATCCACCGGCGCGTCCCGCGGTCGCTGCCGAGCCTGTTCCCGCCGAGGCCGCAACGAGGGGCCGTACGAAGATCGCTGGCTCCAGGGGCGCTGGACGCCCGACCCCACGCACGACGCCCCCGCCTAGTCCGATCGTCCGGTCCGGCTGCTATACACGAGGCATGGCTCGGTTCGTTGCGCTGCTGCGCGGGATCAACGTGGGTGGAAAGCACCTCATCAAGATGCCGGCGCTCAAGGCCGCCTTCGAGGGGGACGGCTTCGAGAACGTCTCCACGTACATCCAGAGCGGCAACGTCCTGTTCGACACCTCGGGAAGGGGCGGCGCCGCGCTGGCGGATCGGATCGAGGCGATGCTCGAGTCGACGTTCGAGATCCCGCTCGTCGTGGTGGTCCGCAGCCGAGCCCAACTTCGCGCCGTCGTGGACCGGGCTCCCGAGGGCTTCGGCTCCGCTCCGGGCCGCTACCTGTACGACGTCGTCTTCCTGAAGGAGCCGCTCACCGCGAAGACGGCCATCAAGAGCCTGTCGATGAAGGAGGGCGTGGACGAAGCGTACTCGGCGACCGGCGTCCTGTATCTCCGACGGCTCTCGGCGAAAGCGGTCCAGAGCCGCCTCAACCGGATCGCCTCGCTCCCCATCTACAAGAACATGACGATCCGCAACTGGAACACGACCACCAAGCTGCTCCAGTTGCTGGAGTCGTAGCCGGCGCCTATCGAGCGCGCTTCGCGGTGGCCTGCGCGAGTCGGGCTTTCACGACCTTCTTGACGAGCGAGACCGGGAGGCGTTCGCCGTAGGCGAAGCTGATCGTGCCTTTCCCGGTGACGTGGTCCCCGAGCTCCTCGCGATGCGCCTCGACCACCTCGGAGCTCATCGGGAAGAAGCTGTAGTGGTCCTTGAACGCCATGTAGCCCACGAACCCTTTCCCGCCCAGCAGGAACCCCGGCATGCTGTAGGTGATGCCCTCCTCGGCTTCGGGGGCCGCGGATGCGATGGCCTCGCGGAGCTTCTGGAGGGCCGTGTGCTCCCGCTCGCTCAGGCCTTCGAGATACGACTCCACGCTCTTGGGCTTCTCCATGGAACCGGAGCGTAGCGAGCGCCGAGGACGGCGTCACGACGCGCCCTTGAGTTTGCACCACGCCCGGATCACCCGCTCGAGGTCCTTTAGGCCCTTCTCGACCTCGTTCAGGTCGGCGAAGCGCATCGTCCGGACGAGTTTGCTGTGGCCTTCGAGTCGTGGGTGGTTGCCGGGGATCTCGGCGCCGCGATGGAACATCAGGCTCACCGCGTTCTTCGCCGGCGCGAAGCTGACGATGTTGCCCTTGAAGGCGAAGGTCGGCGTCTTCCACTTGATCGACTCCGTCACGCGCTCATCCGCGGCCAGGATGATCTCGCGGGCCCGGCGCATCGCCGCGTCGAGCGGGTGATCCCGCTCGTCGAACCAGCGGTCGACCTCAGGGTTCCTCTGCATGGGCCGCCAGAAGCGCTTAGTTGCCTCGTAGCTTATATGCGGCCGGGCTAAGATGGCAACGTGCAAGACGTGCTCGAGGCCATCAGCCATCCGGCCCGGCGGGAAATGCTGCGGGCAGCCCTCGCGCGAGAGGTGCCGGCCGGAGAGATGGCCGCGGTCACGGGCCTGAAACAGCCCGCCGCCAGCCAGCACCTCCGGATCCTGCGAGAGGCGGGCCTGGTCCACGTGGGAGTGGACGGCCAGCGCCGCCTGTACCGGGCAAACCGCGACCGGCTCGCCCAGCTCCGCGCGGAGCTCGAGGCGTTCTGGGCGCCGGCCCTCGAGGATCTGCGCCGTGTATCCGAAGAGGAGGCCGGGTCGTGAACCTCGTGACCTATGAGGTCGCGATCCGCGCGCCGGCGGAGACCGTGTATCGCCACCTGACCACGGTGGACGGGTTGACACGATGGATCGCGGCGGACGCCGTGGTGGAGCCCACTGCCGGCGGCATCCTCCGGTGGACCCACGACAACGGCGCGACGATGGCCGGGCGGTTCGTCGAGCTCGTCCCGCCGAGACGGCTGGTCTTCCGGTACGGGTGGGAGGGTGCGCTCATGGGCCTTCCGCCGGAGTCGAGCATCGTCGAGATCGAGCTCGAGGAACGCGAAGGGGAGACGATCCTCCGGCTCACGCACCGCGGGATCCCGCCGGACGTCGTCGGGGATCACCGGCGGGGATGGATCTACTTCCTGGGGCGCCTCCGCGACACCCTGGCCCCAGGCGGTTGATCGCGGGCTCCTGGCCGCGTGCGGCCGAACCCTCTCGACCACGGCCCGGACCGGCGACCGTCCCCCTCGGCCAGGGACCCTCGGTCATGCTCGGCGGGCCACCTCGAGCCTACGGTCGAGGGGTCACGGGCGCCGAGGAGGCGCGATGTCCAAACACGAAGACTCACTGTGCGAGCGGCACCGGGAGTTCGTTCCGTTGATCGCGGCCGTGGAGCGGGCGGAAGGGTCGCTCGAGGGCGGTGCGGAGCTGCTGCGCGCCGGGGCCGTGGAGCTGCACGAAACGTTCGCCCACGGGGTCATCCCGCACGCCGTCGGCGAGGGACGGACGGTTTTTCCCGTGCTCCGGCGGGTCACCGGCACCGACCGGCAGGCCACGGAGATGACGCACGACCATCGCGAGATCGCTCGGCTCACCGACGAGCTCGAGCGCGTCACGGAAGAGCTCGAGCACGCGCAGGCCACGACGGCGACCGAACGAAACCTCCGCCGGATCCTGCAGGATCTGCGTACGACGCTCTCCGAGCACTTCGAGGCCGAGGAGGCCGTGTGTTTCCGGATCCTGAGCAGCGAGCTCGATCCGGAGGAGGCCCGCTCGCTGTACGAGGCCATGGAGACCGCCGCGGCCGATCTGCGCCGCGTCTACGAGTAGGAGCCGGCGCGTGGCGGTGCTCGTCGCGTACGCGAGCAAACACGGTTCCACGCGGAGGATCGCCGAAGCCATCGGTGCTCGGCTCCGTGATCGGGGCATCGACGCCGACGTGCGTCCCGTCGGCGAGGAAGACGGGGTCGACACGTACGAGGCGCTGGTGATCGGCAGCGCCGTGTATCTCGGCGCGTGGTTGAAGGAAGCGGTGGCGTTCCTCGATCGTCACGCAGACGCAATGATCCGAGTGCCCACCTGGCTGTTCAGCAGCGGACCCACGGCGGACGACCCGATGGAGCTCGCGGTCTCGGCCAAGGTCCGGCAGCGGCTCGATGCCCTCGGCGCCCGAGATCATCACCTCTTCCGTGGCGCCCTGGATCCGAGGCAGCTCGGATTGCTGGAGCGCACGGCCATCCGGGCGGCCAAATCGCCGATCGGTGACCACCGGGACTGGCTCGACGTGGAGCGCTGGGCGGACGAGATCGCGGCCCAACTGCTCGCCTCGAGAGATTGACCCGCTTCCGCGATCCGCCCTCGAGGCCGTCGCGCTCGGTCAGCTCGCGACGGGCGGTGGCGGGACCGGCGCCGCCGCCGGCGTCTCCTGGATCTCCCGGGGCCCGGTCCGGCCGGCGACCCACAACGTGCCGAGGCCGAGCACCGTGGCCACCGTCCAGGCGAGTCCCCCGAGGAACGGGACCAGGGCGAGGACGCGGAGCACTGCCCAGCCGGCCAGGAACGCCACGTAGCGGCTGGTCGGCTCCTTCACGAAGAGCCGGGCGAGCGCGAGCGTCCCGACCACGTAGCCGATCGAATACAGCAACGCCAGCGCGAGGAGGAGGAACAGCCCGAGCGGGATCCCAACGATCGTGACGAGCAGCAACACGGCGACGATGGGAATCAAGACGAACGCGAGGACCCCGAACCCGATCGCGCCCGCCGCCCGATCGCGCATCACCCGGATGGCCGCGAGATCGAGCCTGGGGGCGAGCAGCAACAGGACCAGGCCGAGCACGAGCGTGGAAACCGTGTACCCGAGCCACCACGCGACCCGGCCCACGAAGGTGACGTCGTAGACGTTCCATCGCCGGGTCAGGTCGGTGACGTTGCCCTCGACGGTGGCCCCGTCTTCGATCTGCGGGTCCTCCAGGCTGATGACGTCGCCGCCCACCCGTGCGCCGGAGCGGATCAGGACGTCGCCGTTGAATACGATGACGTCTTCTTCGACCGTCCCCGTGATCTCGGTCCGGCCGTTGAACACGACCAGCGTCTCGCGGACCGTGCCCTCGACCGTCGCGTTGCCGTTGAAGATGACCGCGAACTGGATGGTCTCGTCGGCCGGCACCACCAGGCGGCCGTTGAGGACGATCCAGTCGTCGGTGTCGGGTCCGTCGTCGACCTGCGCGAACGCCGGTCCGGCGAGGGCCACCAGGCTCAGACAGAGGATCGTCGCGACCCCGTAGATCTTGCGGGCGAATGTCATGGACCCACTATCCCCCCGCGCCGGGCCCGACCGCAAGTCGGGTGAAGTGGCACCCAGCTCGAGTCGTTATCGTTCGGCGATGGCCGACACGGACGCCCCCGCGAGCTCGAGCCGTGCCCGGCGCGTGCTCGACGGCGCCTGGATCTCGGGCGGGCTTGCGGTGCTCGTGGTCTCCGGGCTGATCGCCGCGGACGGTGATGTCGACGGGTGGGAGCGGGCGGTCTTCCACGCGATCAACGGACTGCCGGGGTGGCTCGAGGGGCCGATGCGGGTCGTCGAGCTGCTCGGCATCCTGGCGGTGGGTCCGGTGGTCGCGGTCGGGGCCTTC
This sequence comes from Actinomycetota bacterium, assembly GCA_035461565.1. GTDB lineage: Bacteria > Actinomycetota > UBA4738 > UBA4738 > HRBIN12 > CALGFI01. The sequence goes on along the minus strand of DATHVC010000264.1, from coordinate 33,998 downwards.
GCGATGAAGCGGCCGCGGCTCGGCGTCGGCGCGCTCGTGGCCACGCTCGCCAAGCTCGTGCTCGAACGGGCCGTGAAGGCCGTGGTGGAACGCCAGCGACCCGCGACGTCCACCCCCGACGCCATCGCCCGCGGGGTCCCGGTCCGCGGACTCGCCTTCGTGTCCGGCCATGCCGTGCTCGTGGCGGCACTGGCCGGGATCATCTCGCCGTATCTGCGGGGTTGGTGGAAGGCGCTCCCGTGGTCCGCGCTCGTGCTGGTCTGCTTCGCGCGCGTGTACCTCGGGGCTCACAACCCGTTGGACGTCGTGGGCGGGACCGGCCTGGGGCTGGCGATCGCCGGCGGGCTGAACCTTTTCCTCGGGGTGCCGGCAGGCGGCAGGACGCCGGCGGGAGATCGGCTCGGCAGCGTCGAACGGGAGCCGGGCGGTTAGGAGTAGAACTCGATGATCAGCCGCTCGTCCACCGGCACCGGTAGCGGGATCTCGCTGCGTTCCGGATAACGCGAGAGCGTGCCCTGGAGCTCGTCCTTGTTCCGGTACAGGTAGGGCGGCGGGTCCGGCGTGAGCTCCAGCGCCTCGCGGACGAACACGAAGTTCTTCGCCTTGTCCGAGAGTCCGATGGTGTCTTCCGGACGAACCTGGGCGCTCGGAACGTCCACCCGACGACCGTTCACCCGGACGTGGCCGTGGCTCACGAGCTGCCGGGCCTGTCGCTGCGTCAGCGCGAAGCCGAGGCGGAGGATGACGGCGTCCAGCCGGGTCTCCAGCTGGCGGATGAGCTCCTCGCCTGTGACGCCCCGTTTGCGGCTGGCGTGGTCGTAGTAGATACGCATCTGGCGTTCGCCGACGCCGTAGATCGCGCGGAGCTTCTGCTTCTCGAGCAGGCGGACCTGGTACTCGGAGATGCGCTTGCGGCCGCGGCCGTGCTGGCCCGGCGGATAGGGGCGTTTGGCCGCCGGGCAGTTGGGGCGTCCACACAGGGGCTGCCCGACCCGGCGACACATGCGATGACGAGGACCGATCTTGTCCATTGCGGCCAGCCAGGGTACCAATCCGGCGAACCGGCCGACCCGGAGCCCGGCCGATGTCGGGCTGCTCGACCGGGTAACGTCGCCTCCCGTGGACGTCGCCGACCGGGTCGTCGGGAGCTGCCTGGGGCTCGCCCTCGGGGACGCGCTGGGGGCGCCGTTCGAGTTCCTTCGGGCCCGGAACGTGCCCGACCCGATCCCGGCGCTCGAACGCCCCTGGCTCGACCAGCCGGCGGGGTCGACCACCGACGACACCGCGATGGCCCGCAACCTGCTGCGGAGCCTTGCGGCCCGAGGGAGGTTCGACCCCGACGACCTCATCGAGCGCCACCTCGAGTGGTTCGCCGCCGATCCGCCGGACGTCGGCGCGATCACCGGCCGGGTGCTCCGCCGGGCCGCTCGAGGGGAAGACGCCAGCGAGGTCGCGCGGGAGGTTTGGGATCGACGCGGACCCGAGGTCTCGGCCGGGAACGGATCGGTGATGTACTGCGCGCCGCTCGGCCTGGCGTACGCCAACCGCCTGGGTGAGTTGTTCGAGCTCGCCCCGACGCTCTCGGCGCTCACGCATCACGACGGCCGGTGCCGGACGGCGGTGCTGGCGGTCACGCTCGCGGCGGCCGCGCTGACCCGCGGCGACGACGCGGAACGTTCGGCGGCCGCGGCGCTGGAGGCCGTGCAGGAGCTCGAAGGCGGCGAGGAGCTCGAGTTCCTCGTCGGCGCCGCGGGCGGCTCCAGGCCCATCGACGGGCCCGATCAGGGGTTCTGCCTGTTCACCGCGGGGGTCGCGTTCCAGGCGCTCGTTCGCGGCGGCGATGCCGAGACCGAGCTGCGTCGCGTGGTCGCGCTCGGCGGCGACACCGACACGAACGCCGCGGTCGCCGGCGCGCTCCTCGGCGCTCGGGACGGGGTCGGCGGCCTCCCCGCCGCGTGGCTCGCCCGGTTGCGCGACGCCGACGTGATCCGGGCCGAGGCCGAGGCCATCGTGCCGCTCGCGACGCTCAGCTGACCGAGGCCGTGCGCGCGCGGTCGATCGCCGTGAGCGCCTCCCGGATCTCGGGCGAGCGATGGAACTGCTCGAACGTCATCGCCGCCCGCCGTCGCCAGTTCGCGTGTTCAAAGGTGGTGCCGGGTACGTTCTGCGGCCGGGTCTCCAGCCACAGGTCCTCGAGGTTGGCCACGACCACGGCGGCCGGTCCCGAGGCCAGGAAGTCGAGGCACCCGCGGAGGACATCGCCGGACTCGACGCCGGCGGATCGCGAGAGGTGGCCGCGTTCACGCAGGAACCGGACGAGCGGCCGGCGAAGACGCGCCCGCTGCTCGCGCTCGCGTTCGGCCGCGCCGGGTGCCGTGGCCCCGAGCGAAACGAGCACGTCGATGTCCGCGCCGCTCCAGAACGCGGCGAACGGAGGCATGTCGTGCGTGTTGACCGAGGCGAGCGCGTTCGGCGGTACGCGGTCGAGCCCGTGGTCCTCCGACAGCTCGTACTGGGCGACGTAGGCGCGATGGACGCCGTGTCGAGCCATGGCCGGACGCACGTACCGCGGCACCGTCCCGAGGTCCTCACCCACGATCGCGGCGCCCGATCGTTCGGACTCGAGCGTCAGGATCGCGTACAGCTCCTCGGCGGGATAGTGCACGTAGAGGCCGTCGCTCCGCTCGACCCCCTGGGGGATCCAGTACAGGCGGTGGAGCCCCATCACGTGGTCGATCCGGATCACGCCCGCGTGTTGCGCGATGTGTCGGATGCACGCGATCGAATATCGGTACCCCTGCGATCGGTTCCGCTGCGGATGCAGCGGTGGGAAGCCCCAGTCCTGGCCGCCCGAGAAGATCGCGTCGGGCGGCGCCCCGGCCCGGGCCGACCGGGCGAACGCCTCCCGTTCCCGCCACACGTCGTAGCCGTCCGGGTGCACGCCGAGCGGCAGATCCAGCAGGAGCGAGCCCCGGCCCGCCGATTCCAGAACAGCATCGACCTGGCCCTGCATGAGCCACTGCGCGTAGCGGTGATACCGGAACCGGGCGTCGGCCTCCGTGACCCCGAGCTCGCCCGATCGCTCGGGTTCCGGCCACACCGACCACCCCGTTCGGTGGCGTTCGCCCGCGGCCCGGAACCTCGAGTAATCGTCCAGGAGAGGATCGGACGAAGCGAACCGCTCGAGCTCGTCTCGCCGTCTCGACGGCCGCCGGTACAGCTCTCGAGCGCAGAGCTCCAACACGCGCCGTTTGGCCGCGGCGACCCGTCGGACGTCGACGAGCTCGCCTCGCCGGACCGCGCGCAGTTCGGATCGGAGCCCGCGCGACGCCGCCAGCGATCGCGCCTCAGCCGAGCGTTCCAGCTCGGGCACGGCGGCGACGTCCAGGTAGAGCTCGTTCCAGAACAGCCGGCTGGCCGGCGAATACGGGCTCGGGTCGAACGGCTCGTCGAGGAAACCGGCGTGCAGCGGCAACGTGGCCACGAGCCCGCCGCCGAGCTCGCGCACCCATCCGATCAGGCGTGCCAGCGCCGAGAGGTCGCCCACACCCCAGGTGTCGCGCGTGGTCAGCGCGTACAGCGGCAGGAACACGCCCCACTCGCGCGGGGCCGGCCGGGCGCGCATCGGCGCCGAGATCACGAGCGACTCGGACCGCCGGCGCCCCGACCCGAGCGCCAGCCGGTGGTAGCCGAGCGGGAGCGGCGGCAGCGGCAGCTCCAACGAGACCACGCCTCGTCCGCCGATCTCCGTCCTCCCGACGGGCCGAAGGTCCTCGGGCATCAGCCGCTGTCCGAGCGCGGTTCCGTCCTCGAGCTCGAGCTCGATCCGCAGCGCGGCGCTCGTCCGTTCCTCCGGGACACGCACGACCGGGATCCCGCCGGCGCCGTCCCAGACGACGACCACCGGCTCGGCGAGGGTGCCCCACCGCTCGGCCCGCCAGGACTCGAGCGCCGCCGGCGCATCCTCCACTCGGTCCACGTCCACGTCCATGGCGCGCAGAGTGGCGAGCACCACCGAATCCGGGGCCCGATGGCGACGGCCGAGCGCGTCCACGTAGCTCCGCTGGATCCCGTGGTCGGCGGCGAGCGTCGCCAGTGCCGCCGCGGCTAGGCGCCGGGAGCGGTTCAGGGCGCCCAGACGGCCTCGAGGTAGTCGTGGACCATCCGCGTGCCGGCGAACCGTGTCCCCGCCGTCTTCAGCGAGGACCGGAGCATCGAGACCCAGGCCACCGGGACCCCGTTCGCGTCGCGTTCGTGAAAGCGCGGGAGCACCTCCTGCTCCAGCACGTCGAAGAGCGCCTCGGCGTCGCGCGCGTCCCGCTCCTCGGGCTCGTCGCCGTTGGGCCCGTCGCCGACGCGCCAGCCGTTCGAACCGTCGAAGGCCTCGGCCCACCATCCGTCGAGGACCGAGAGGTTGATGCCGCCGTTCAGCGCCGACTTCATCCCGCTCGTGCCGCTCGCCTCCATCGGAGGCCGGGGCAGGTTCACCCAGACGTCGCACCCGGCCACGAGCCGTGAAGCCATCGCCAGGTCGTAATCCTCGAGGAACGCGATCCGGGCCGCGACGGACGTCGGCCACGGCTGCCGGAACACCCCTGCCAGGCTCGCCTTGGCCTCGTCGTCACGCGGATGGGCCTTGCCGGCCAGGACGAACTGCACGGTGTCGGGTTTGTCGAGCAACACGGACAGCCGGTCGGGATCCCGAAACAGCAACGACAGCCGCTTGTACGTGGCGACCCGGCGGGCGAACCCGAGCGTGAGGCGATCCGGATCGAACACCTCGAACGCCGCCTGCACCGCCTCGCCGTCTTCGTAGCGGTTGAGGCGGGCCGCGGCGTCGGCCTCTCGCACGTAGGCGACAAGGTTCGCGCGCAGCCTGTTGCGCACCGCCCACAGCTCGTGCGCTGGGATGTCGTCGACCGGCTCCCACGTCGCGCGGTTGGCTGCTCGAAACGGCCATTCGTCGCCCAGGTGCCGGTCCAAGAGATCCCGCATCGGTGCCGACATCCACGTCGGCACGTGCACCCCGTTGGTGACGTGGCCGATCGGCACGTTCTCCGGCGTCACCGAGCGATACAGCGGTGCCCACATCTCGCGGGCCACCCGGCCGTGCAGCTCGCTCACTGCGGTGGCGGTCCTGGACAGGCGGAGGCCCAGGGACGTCATGCCGACCTGCCCCTCCTCGCCGGTCGCTCCGGCCGTCACCACGGCCTCGGCCAGGTCGTCGTCGACGTGCCCAAGGACCTCTCGCACGTCGTCGGCCGCGTACGCCTCGTTGCCGGCCGGCACGGGCGTGTGGGTGGTGAACACGGTTCGCATCTTCGCGTCGGCCACCGCGGCCTCGAGCCGGCCCCCGCCGGCCATGGCGCGCCGAGCCAGCTCGACGGGGGCGAACGCGGCGTGCCCTTCGTTGAGGTGCACGACGGCCGGGTCGAACCCGAGCGCCTCGAGCGCCGACATGCCTCCCAAGCCGAGCAGCGCGTATTGCTCGAGCCGCACCCGCCGGTCCCCAACGTAGAGCCGCGCGGTGATCCAGCGTTCGGCCACGTCGTTGCCCGGCACGTTGGCGTCGAGCAGGAACAGCGGTACCCGGCCGATCTGTACCCGCCAGACCTGGATCCGCACGACGTCGTTTCGGAGCGGCACGTGGAGGATCAACGGGTGTCCGTCGTCGCCGGTGACGACCGCGGCCGGCAACCGGTCCGGTTCGGTGTCGATCCAGAAGTCGTGTTGCCAGCCGCTCGGGTCCAGGCGCTGGTGGAAGCTGCCCTTCGAATACAGGATGCCCACGCCGACGAGCGGGATCCGGCGATCCGACGCCTCCTTCAGGATGTCGCCCGCCAATACGCCGAGCCCGCCCGAATACACGGGCAAGGAGGCGTGGATCCCGAACTCGGCGCACAGGAACGCCACCGGGCGGTCCGGGCCGACCTCGCCGCGGGTCACCGCCGCCGCGCCGAGCTCGTCGGCCACCATCGCCTCGAGCTCGGCCGCCGTCTCGAGGACCCACGGATCCGAGGCGGCCCGTTGGAGGAGGCTCGCCGGGAGCTGCTGGAGGAGCCGGACCGGGTTGCCCCGGCAACGTTCGAACCGTTCCCCGTCCAGCGACTCGAACAATGCCCGGCCCTTCGGCGCCCACGACCAGCGGTAGTTGAACGCCAGCCGCGCCAGTGGGGCCAGCGGTTCGGGCAGCCGCGCGGCCAGGTCGGAGGCGGCGCGTTCGAGGTCCCGCAGTCCGTCGTGGCCCACGGGCGCACATCCTACGCGGCGGGCGTCGCGGCCGGTGCCGAGGCTCCCCCCGTGTGCACAATGAGGCCGTGGTGGGGGACCCGACGGCGCCGGTTCGCGAGCTCGCGAGCATCTGGCGCGATCGGGCGTGACCGACGGCGTCTCCGTCGGCGCCTTTCACGAGTGGGCGCCCAGCCTCGGCGCGGTGGTCGCGTCATGGGAGGAGGTTTCTGGGGCTCTCGTTCCCCCTGGAGTCGTGGGATCCGCGCGAGTACCAGCAACTCGCGAGGCCGTGTGAGCAGTGGCCGATCTCGCCGTCCGGCTGGCTGCCGGGGTACCCCGACCCTGAGTACTACCTGCGCCTGCTGCTGCACTCGGACAGCCGGACGAACGAAGGCGGGTTCCGCCACCCGCCGTTCGACGACCTCGTGGAGCGCGCCCGGCAGGAGCGCAGCGACCGCGCCCGGCTGGACCTGTATCACGAGGCGGACCGAATGGCGGTGGTCGACCGCGTCGCGCTGATCCCGCTCGCCTACGGCCGGAGCTTGGCCTACGTCCAGCCGTGGGTGCACGGCTGGTGGGAGTTCGGCGAGTCCTCGGCGAGCTTCGCCGACCTGTGGGTCGACGACTCCTCGCCCCGGACGTGACCCCCCCTACAGCTCGACGTGGCCGCCGAAGCGGCTGCGAAGCGCGGAGAGCACCTTGTGGGCGAACTCGTCCCGATCCCGCGACGCGAACCGGTCGAACAACGCCGCCGAGAGCACCGACGCGGGCACCCCCACGTCCACAGCCGCCTGCACGGTCCACCGCCCCTCGCCGGAGTCGGCCACCCGGCCGCCGAACGCCTCCAGGCTCGGGTCTTCGGCCAGGGCGGCGGCCGTGAGGTCGAGCAGCCACGACGACACCACGCTGCCTCGCCGCCAGAGCTCGGCGATCTCGGCCACGTCCAGGTCGTACCGGTAGCGGCGGGGTTCGGCCAGCGGGGCCGTCTCCGCGTCGACCTGCCGTTCGAGGGCGCCATCGTTGGCGTGGCTCAGGAGGTTGAACCCCTCGGCGTACGCGGCCATGAGCCCGTATTCGATCCCGTTGTGCACCATCTTCACGAAGTGCCCGGCACCGGCGGGCCCGCAGTGCAGGTAGCCCGCCTCCGCGGTCGATCCACCCCGTCGCTCGCGGGTGCGGGGCGCGGCGTTCACTCCCGGCGCGAGCGCGTTGAAGATCGGATCCAGCCGGAGAACGATGTCGTCTTCGCCGCCGATCATCAGGCAGAACCCGCGCTCGAGACCGAACACGCCACCGCTGACGCCGACGTCCACGAAGTGCACGCCGCGTTCCGCGTACCGCTCGGACCGGTCCAGGGCCTCCCGGTAGAACGTGTTCCCCCCGTCGATCACCACGTCGTCGGATTCCAGGAGCGCGGCGACCTCATCGGTGGTCGAGACGGCGAACGCCGCTGGGACCATGGCCCAACACGCTCGTGGGGGTGTGAGCTTGCCGACCAGCTCCTCGAGCGACGCCGCCCCGCTGACCCCATGGGGCTCCACGGCGGCGACGGCGTCCGGTTCCACGTCGTACCCCACGATCTCGTGACCGGCGGCGATCAGCCGCCGCGACAGGTTGGCCCCCATACGACCGAGGCCGACCATCCCGAGCTGCAATCAGATCACCTCCATCAGCGCGTCGAGCGTGGTCCGGGCCACCCGGCGTCCTCGGGTTCGGAGCGACCGGAGGTCGCCCAGGGCCTGAGCGTCGATCAACGTCCCGAACGTCAGGTCCCGGCCGGGGATCGGCATGTCGACGAACCGTGCGTCGTCCACGATCTGCAGGAACACGCCGTTGTTCGCGCCGCCCTTGTGGAGCTGGCCGGTCGAGTGCAGGAACCGCGGCCCGAAGCCGGCGGTGGTCGCCACTCGGTGCCGGTCGCGGATCGCCACGCGGATCCGCCCGAGCGCGTCTTCGGTCTCGGGCGTCCGGTCCAGGTAGGCCTGGAGGGCGACGTAGTCCCCCGGCCGGATCCGGTCGAGCACGGCCGCCGGTTCGTCGAATCCGGCGGGAGCGACGGTCGCGCCGGCCAGGATCTCGTTGGTCGCGTCTTTGGCCTCCTGCACGTTCGGTTGGTCGAACGGGTTGATGCCGAGCACGTGGCCGGCCACGGCGGTGGCGAGCTCCCACCGGTAGAACTCTCCGCCGAGCTCCTCCGGGCCGCCGAACGGGATCCGCACGACCGGATGTCCGGCCGCCACGAGGGGATCGATCCCCGCGACGTCCCCGACGGCCACGAACAGCCGGTCGTCCCCGTAGACCTCGGGCGCGGCGAGCGGCTCGCCGACCACGGGCACGATGCCCACGTCGTCTTTGCCCGTGGATTCGGCGACGAGCTGCTCGGTCCAGTCCCCGAACGACGTGATCCCCTCCAAGAGCATCGTGAGCTTGTCGCGTCCCCGAAGCGCCGCCTCGCCCATCACGGCGCCGAGGACGGCCCCCGGGTTCTGCCTCGCCGCGTCGGGCGCGCCGGCCATCTGCCGGGCCGCGTCGAGCAGCGCGGCGAGCGGCGCGCCCACCAAGGCGGCCGGCACCAGGCCGAACAGCGACAACGCCGAGAATCGTCCGCCGACGTCTTCGGGGTTGGCGAACACCGTTCCGAACTCGCGTTCCGCGGCGAGGGACTCGAGGGGGGTGCCCGGGTCGGTGATCGCGACGAACCGGTCGCCGCTCCCGACCAGCTCCCAGAAGTGGGCCAGATGCGAGGTCGTCTCGATCGTGGTCCCCGACTTGCTCGCCACGAGGAACACCGTCGCGTCGAGATCGAGTGCCCGCGTGACGCGGTCGACGGTGGCGGGGTGCGTGGTGTCGAGCACGATCAGCCGGATCGCGCCGCCGCCGAACGTGTTCGCGAACACCTCCGGCGCGAGCGAGGACCCACCCATCCCCAACAGGACCGCGGTGTGGACGCCTTCGGCTGACACCCCGGCCGCGAACGCCTCCAGCTCTCCGATCCGCTCCCGCATCAGCTCGTGGACGGTCAACCAGCCGAGGCGGTTGGTGATCTCGGTGGGGTCGTCGCTCCAGACCGCGTGGTCTCCGGCGCGGATCCGCGCGAGGACGTGCTCGTTATCCAGCGCCCCCAAACGTTCGGTCACGTGGGGCGCGAGGTCCGAGATCTCCAGCACGGCCCCTCCACGGTAGCCGCTGGCCCGACCCGCGGTCGACTGCGGGGCGCGTGCCGGCCGGGTGTGTAACGCTCGGGCCGTTCGGGGGGACCGAGCCAGGACCCGAGACGCGAGGGGTGGGGTTCGTGGACGACTTGATCAAGGTGTACGGGGCGACCTGGTGCCCCGACTGCCGTCGGGCCAAGCGGTTCCTCGGGGACCAGCGGGTGCCGTACGAGTGGCACGACATCGAGGTCGATCCAGACGGCGTTCGCATCGTCCAGGCGCGCAACGACGGCAAGAACATCATCCCGACGATCCTGTTCCCCGACGGCAGCCACCTTGCCGAACCGTCGAACGAGGAGCTGGCCGCCAAGATCGGGCTGGAGCGGTCGGCCATGATGCACGTCTACGACCTGATCGTCGTGGGCGGCGGGCCGGCCGGCCTCACCACGGCGATCTACGCGGCTCGCGAGAACCTCGAGGTCCTGGTCATCGACAGCAAAGGCCTGGGGGGGCAGGCCGGCGTGACCGAACGGCTCGACAACTACCCGGGGTTCCCGGAGGGCATCGCCGGGGCGGAGCTGGCCGACCGCATCGTCGAGCAGGCCCGCCGGGTCGGCGTCGAGCTGCTCCAGGCCGTCTCGGTCACGCAGATCTCCACGGACGGGGAACGGTGCGAGATCGTGTGCGCCACCGGCGACCACTACCACGCCCGCGCCTTGCTCATCGCGACCGGCTCCACCTACCGGCGCACCGGTGCGCCCGGCGAAGACGAACTGATCGGCGCCGGGGTCCACTTCTGTGCCACGTGCGACGGGCCGTTCTACAAAGGCGCCGAGGAGCTTGTCGTGCTCGGCGGCGGGAACAGCGGGCTCGAGGAGGGCCTGTTCCTGACTGAGTTCGTGGACCGCGTCACGATCGCCCAGCGCGGCGATCGTCTCACGGCGAGCCGACTCCTCCAGGACAAGGTCCTGTCCCATCACAAGATGCGGGTCCTGTTGAACCGCGAGGTGGTCGAGTTCCGCGCCAAGGGAGACGAGAGCGGCAAGCTCGGGGCCGTCGTCCTGCGGGACGAGACGACGGGCGAGACGCAGGAGCTGCATCCCGCCGCGTGTTTCGTGTTCATCGGGCTGGACCCGAACACCGAGTTCGTGAGGGGGATGGTGGACCTGGACGAGCGCGGGCTGATCGTGACGGGCATGGGGTTGATGACCAGCATGCCGGGCGTCTTCGCGGCCGGCGACGTTCGCTCGGGTTCGACCAAACAGCTCGCGTCGGCGGTCGGCGAAGGGGCCGCGGCGGCGATCGGGATCCGCCAGTTCCTCGATGCCCTCGAGGCCAAACCCGTCCACATGGTCTGAGGGCGTGGGAAGTCCATGAGCGAGCCGTCGGGCGAGCGGTAGCCTCCCACGGAGAGAAGGAGCGCGCCGTGGACCCCAGGGAGATCTTCGAGCTCATCGTGAAGGCCGACGAGAAGCTGAAGTACGCCACCGCCGGAAAGCAGGACGTTCGGCGGCGACAGGCTCGCGAGCTGCTCGAGCAGGCGCGTTCGGCCGCCGAGGAGATCGGAAACGACGCGTTGGTCCAACAGGCCGACACACGGCTCGCGGACCTGCCTGAGGACTGACCTCTACCGCTCGGCCGTCCAGTCGCGGAAGACGCGCAGCAGCGGCTCTCGCGCCTCGGCGGGAATCTGCTCTTCGTGCAGGTGGCCGGTGACCCGGATGGTCGTTCGGATCTGCTCGAGGTAGTTCGTGCAGCCGTCGCACTGCGCGAGGTGGGCCTCGACCGCCGTGCGCTCGGCGTCGCCGAGCGCACCCTCGAGATAGTCAGTGACGAGCTCGACCAGCGTTCGGCAGTTCATCTTCGTGGGCGCGTTCACGTCGCCCCCTCCGTCAGGTACTCCTCGAGGGCCCGGCGCACCTTGGCCCGGGCCCGGTGCAGGAGCACCCGCTGATTGGTCTCGGACAGGTCGAGCGCGTTACACACCTCCTGCGAGGACCACCCCAATACGTCCCGCAGCCGGATCACCTCTCGCTGGTTCCCGGGGAGCCCGTCGATGGCCTCGGCCACCCGGCGGATCGTCTCGGTCGAGAGCAGCCGCTGCTCCGGAACGGTCTCCCAGGCGGCCGGGGGAGACACCCAGTGCCCCGGCCAGCGCTCGTGCGATTCCGGCAAGAAGCGGTCGAGCTCCACGGCGGGTTCGGCGTCCGGGTCGGGGGTCCAGACCGAGGAGAACGGAACGCTTCGGGCCTCGCGCGCCCCGCGGGACTTGGCGATGTTGACCAGGATTCGGAAGATCCACGTCCGAAGGGACGCGCGCCCCTCGAACCCGTCGAGCCCCTTCAGGACGCCCAGCCACGCGTCCTGCACGACCTCTTCGGCCACCGCCCCGGTGGAGACGTACATCCTCGCGATCCGCAACATGGCGGGCTGGTACCGCTCGACCAGCGTCATGAACGCCCGCTCGTCGCCGGCGCGAAGCCGTTGGACCAGGTCGAGGTCGTCGGACGAGGCGAGCGTCTGCGAACAGGCCATCGGGGCGAAGGCATATCACGCCGGCGGGGGAGGTGCTTGGGACGGGCGGTCGATCAGCCGGGGCGCGCGGCGCCCACGAAGTGCTCCCAATAGACGGCCACCACGCCGACGGTCGTGCCGGGGTGCGACGAGTGGATCATTCGGTCGCCGCCGACGTACATGGCCACGTGGGAGATCGGGCTGTAGAAGAACAGGAGGTCGCCCGGCTGCAGGTCCGAGCGGGCGACGTGGGGCAGCGCCGCGTACTGCGCCGCCGACGAATGCGGCAGCGAGACCCCGGCGTGGGCCCAGGACCACATCGTGAAGCCGGAGCAGTCGAAGCCCGTCTCCGGGCTCGACCCGCCCCACTGGTAGGGCGTTCCGATGACCGAATACGCGGCATCGAGGACGGCCTGGACGTTGCCGTTGGGGGCGGGGGGCGGCGGGATCGGCGAGCCGCCGGTGGAACCGCCGGGGGTTCCCCCGGACGACGGTTGCTGCGCGGCCGCCTGGGCGGCGGCGCGGGCGGCGGCCAGCGCCTCGTGATACTCCCGATCCAGCTCCTCGTACAGCGCGCGCGCATCGGCCACCCGCGCCTGGATCTGGTCGCGTTTGGCGTCGATCTCGGCGACCGCATCGCGCCGCTCGTCGGCCGTCGCGGCCAGCTCCTCCGCCGTCCATTGGGCTTTCTGGCGAGCCAGCTCCGCCGCGGTGGCCAGGTCCGCGTCCTGCTGGGCCATGCTCCCGAGGAACTCCATCCGGTCGGTGAAGTCGGAGATCGAGGTGGCGTCGAACAACACGGCGAACTGGGACCCGATCCCGGTGTAGGCCCGGGCGGCCCGTCGATTGAGGCTCGCCGTCGCCTTCGCGGCGTCGTCCTCGGCTTGCTGGGCGGCGGTCCGCACCTCGGCCAGCCGCTCCTCGACCTGCTGGAGCCGGATCTGCGCCTGGTTGTACTGCTCCACGAGCAGGGAGAGCTCGCGGTTGAGGGCGTCCAGGCGCTCCTCGGCCCGGCGGACCTCCTCCTGGGTGGGTTGCGCCGACGTCAGGGAGGCGGAGCCGACGGAGACGGCGACCATGACGAGCACGATCGTCAGCCGTGCCGCGAGCCGGCTCCTGCCTCTGGTCATCTGCCTCCGAACACCGCTCGAGCCGTCTTCACCACGGCCCGCCCGAGGGTATCCAGGGCCCCGGGGCCCGTCAAACATCCAGTCCTTCGGACAGGAACCCCACCCGTAGTTGTTCCGACCGGGTCGTTCGGCCGGTTCCCGTCGGGACGGCGGGATTTGAACCCGCGACCTCAGCGTCCCGAACGCTGCGCGCTACCAAACTGCGCCACGTCCCGTGCGGGGCAGTCTACCGGGTGGCGGACGCGGCTCGGTCCCAACCGCTTCTTCGGGGCGCAACCGGGTAGGCTCCGCACCGGATCGAAGGCTCGGATCACGAGAGGGCAGCCGTAGTGAGGATCGCGCAGGTCTGTCCGCCCTGGCTGGCCGTCCCGCCGAAAGGCTACGGCGGCATCGAATGGGTGGTGGCGCTGCTCGCGGACGGGCTCGCCGAAGCCGGGCACGAGGTCACGTTGTTCGCGACCGGCGATTCGGTGAGCAAGGCGAACCTGGAGTACGTGTTCGAGGAGGCTCCGGGCTCCGGGCTCATCAACGACCCGATCCTGGACACGACGCACACCCTGTACGCTCTTCGGGACGCGCGAGAGCGGTTCGACCTCCTGCATGTGCACACGCCGTTCTCGGCCTTCGCGACCGCCCTGGAGTCGGGAGTGCCGACGGTGCACACGCTCCACGGTTCCTTCACGCCCGCGATGACGCGCCTGTATTCGCTCGCCGCCGAGCGAGCCTGGTACGTGGCGATCAGTCAGGCCCAACGACGGATGGGCCCGGAACTGCGATACGCCGGCGTCGTCCACAACGGCATCGACCTGGACGCCTATCCGCTCGGAGGGGAGCGGGAGGACTTCGTCCTGTTCCTCGGACGCGCGGCGCCCGAGAAGGGCTGGCGTCGCGCCATCGAGACCGCGAAGCGCGCGGGCATCCGGCTCGTGTCGGCGGTCAAGATCGCCCACTCCACCGAGGTCGAGGAGTGGAGGACGAACATCCAGCCCGCCCTACCGGCGGACTTCGAGGTCCTGGGCGAGATCGGCCACGAACAGAAGATCGACCTGCTGCGACGCGCCCGGGCGGTCCTGTTCCCGATCGACTGGCCGGAGCCGTTCGGTCTGGTGATGACCGAAGCCATGGCCTGCGGCACGCCGGTCATCGGAACGCCGCGAGGTTCGGTGCCCGAGGTGATCGATCCCGGCGTGACCGGCTGGATCGTCGACGTGGAGGACTTTGAGGAGGAGGCCGCCCGGCTGCTGGACCGCCTGGACGAGATCGATCCGTCGGCGTGCCGGGAGCGTGTCGAACGCCTCTTCTCGAAACGCGCCATGGTGGAGGGGTATCTCCGCGTCTTCGAGCGAGTCGTCGCCGCCTCCTGAACCTTCGGAGGAACCTCCTTCCGCCGCCGATCGTCTCGAACCCGTACCATCCGGCCACTTCCGTCGATGGGAGGAACCCCCATGCGCCTCGGGCGCCGAACCTCGCCGTTCTGGGTCATCACGCTCGCCTTCACCGTCGTGCTCGGGATCGCCCCGGCGGCGGAGGCCGCCGCGCCGCCCACGCTCCGGTTGTTCGCGGGCGCCTCGAGCATCGAGGTCCGCCGCCAGAGCGACGACTTCGTGTGGGTGGACCCGGGAACCTGGATCGCGAGCGTGGGTGGGGGCTTCGAGCTCGTCATGGCTCGGCCGGACTACGAGACGCCCATCTCGGTCTCGCAGGTCGACCCGCTCACCGGGACGGTAGTGCGGACGTTGCCGGTCGAGATGCTCGACGGCTGGAGCGGCCTGCGGGACTTCGTCCACGTGAGCGTTCGCGACGGCCGGGGTCGGTTGGTCCTTCGGCAGGCCTTGCCCTTCTGCCCGAACGGCTACTCGCGGGCGCGCCTGTCCGATGACGGGCCCATGACCCCCTCGTATCCGAGCTTCTGCGGCGGGAACCCGTTCACCAGGGGAATGGTCTGGGGCATCGACGATCATTGGGCCGTCGCGGCGGTCAGCGACTACGGCCTGGTGTTCGAGGCGCCCGGCAAGCGGTACCGCGTGCGCGTGTGGATCGACCCGGCGTGGGTAGAGGTGCTCGACATCGCCGAGGAGGACGCCGAGACGTTCGTGACGGTGAAGGTCACCGGCCGGAGCCGCGACGGCGGAGAACCTCCCCGGCCGGCCGCGCCGACCGGCCGCGGCTTCCCGTCGGTCCCGGTGGTTACGAACCCCGACCCCAGGGGCCTGCCCGACCTGATCGCCCTTCCCGCCTGGGGCATGTCGACCTACCACCGCAAGGGACGCGACTACCTCGGGTTCTCCGCCACGGAGTGGAACGCGGGACCCGGCACGCTTGTGGTGGAGGGGTTCCGCGGCCACAACGAGGACCTGATGGAGGCCTACCAATACTTCCTGGTGGATGGCCGGCCGGTCGGGAGGACCCCGATCGGCCATCTGGAGTTCCACCCCGCGCACCACCACTGGCACTTCCAGCAGTTCACGGAGTACACGCTGCTCGACGCCGACTCCGGCGAGGTGGCCATCAGCGGCAAACAGTCGTGGTGCCTGGCGAACACCGACGCGATCGACCTGTCGGTTCCCAACGCGAACTGGACCGCGTTCGGCGGCGACCTGTTCACCATGTGCGGCGGCCCCAGCGCCTTGTGGATCCGAGAGATCCTCGACGTCGGCTGGGGCGACACGTATTCGCAGTTCGTGGCCGGCCAGGCCTTCGACATCTCGAATCTGCCGAACGGCGACTACTACGTCCGGGTGCACGTCAACCCGACGGGCTCGATGCTCGAGGGCGCCGCGGCCAACAACGTCGAGGACCGGCTGGTCATGCTGCGAGGTAAACCCGGCTACCGGCGCGTGATCGTGCCGCCGTGGAACGGCATCGACACGGAAGGCGGCTCTCCTTCTGCGCGTGAGCTCTACTGAGGCGCGCGGCGGAGCTCGAGCAGCGTCGCCTCGGGTGGGCAGAAGAAGCGGAAGGGCGCGAACTTGCTCGTGCCGAGCCCGGGCGAGACGTGCACGAACGCGTCTCCGAACCGCACCAGACCCGAAGCCATCCGTCGGGGCAGATGCGAGTTCGTGATGAGGGCGCCGATCAGCGGCAGTCGGACCTGGCCGCCGTGGGTGTGGCCGGCGACGACGAAGCCGTAGCCGCACGCCACCGCCTCCGGAGCGCTGTCAGGGGAGTGCATGACGGCCATCCCGAACCGCTCCGGCGCGCGTCGCGGGGCGAGCCGGAGGTCCTGGCGGCGGATGTGGGCATCGTCCAGGCCGAGGACCTCCAGGGGAAGTCCGTCCAGGTCGACCTGGAAACGGTCGTTGCGAAGGTCCACCCATCCGTCGTCCTCGAGCGCCCCGACCAGGGCGGTCCAGGGGCCCCGGCGGGCCCGGCGCGAGCGGCGGTTGCTCCCGCCGAGGAAATACGCGAACGGGTTGATCGGCCGGGGCGCGTAGTAGTCGTTCGACCCGAGGACGAACCACGACGCGAGACGCCCCCGCGTGCTCCGCACCGCGTCGACGGCCAAATCGACCGCTTCGGGTTCGGCCAGGAAGTCGCCGGTGACGACCGTGACGTCGGCCTCGGGAAGCGCGGCGAGGAACCGGGCCTTTCGCCGGTCTCCGCGAACGAAGTGCAGGTCGGACAGGTGCAGGACCCGCAGCGTTCGTGGACCGTGCGCCGGTAGGATGGCGACGTCCCGGCGCACCAGCCGGTACGCGCGGCGCTCGATCAGCACGCCGTAGGCGACGCACACGATCCCCGCCGCGACGAGGACGAGCACCGCTTCGAGGACCATGGGAGGCGAGTCTACGGTGGGCGAGTCCACCGTCAAGGCGCGGGTTCGCGCCGATATGACGGAGGCCATGCGGTCCGGCGACAAGATCCGGCTCGCCGCGCTGCGGATGCTCGCCACCTCGATCACGAACCGAGAGAAGGAGCTCCGTCACGAGCTCGACGACGACGAGGTGCGCGAGGTCGCGAGCAAAGAGGTCAAGAGGCGCACCGAGGCGATCGAGGCGTTCGAGGCCGGCGGGCGGGAGGACCTGGTCGAACGCGAACGCGCCGAACGCGAGGTCCTTCGAGCGTTCGCGCCCGAACCGCTGGACGAGGCCGCCGTGGACGCCCTGGTCGACGAGGCCATCGCCGCCACCGGCGCCACGTCGATGCGGGAGATGGGCAAGGTGATGGGGGTCGTGATGGGCCGGGCCAAGGGGCGCGTCGACGGGAGCGCCGTGCAGGCCAAGGTCCGTGAACGGTTGGAAGGCTGAGGGGACTCCTCAGGCGATCCGTCTCGGCGCCATGGCGGCGTCTTCGTTGTCCTTCCCCTTGTCTTCGTTCCCTCCGTCTCCTTCGCCGCCGTCGCCGCCGTTCCCGCCCGAATATTGGCCAACCTCGAGCGTTACCGTGGCGCCGGGGTCGACGATCTCGTTGCCGTCGCTGACCGGCGTCTGGCGGACCACGATCCCGTCGAGACCGCGATCGTCCACCGGCACTCGGACCACCTCGGCCACCAGACCGCGATCGCGCAACAGGCGGATCGCCTCTCGCTCGGTCAGCCCGGTGACCCGCGGCACGACGACCGACTCGCCCTTGCCGTTGCTCACCTGGATCGTCACGGCGCTTCCGAGCACGGCGGTCGAACCGCCGCCGGGATCCTGCGCCAGGACCGTGTTCATGGGCTCGAACGAGCCCACCTTCTCCACGATCGGGGTGAAGTTCGCCTCGACGAGGATCGCCTGAGCCTCCTGCGACTTGAGCCCGACCACGTCGGGAACCTGCCCGCGCTGCGGCGCCGGCGGTGACTCGAAGCCCTCGACGGGATAGGCGCCGATCACCTGGGACATGAAGGCCTGCCAGATCGGCGCCGCGACGGTGCCGCCGAACACCGATCCGCCGTAATACGTGTTCATCGGGATCTGGCCCCCCGGGAACCCGACCCACACCGCCGTCGAGACCTGCGGCGTGAATCCCGCGAAGTAGACGTTCGTGTAGTCCTGCGCCGTCCCCGTCTTGCCGGCCACCGGCCGCCCGATCTGCGCCGCCCGTCCGGTGCCGCCGGTGACGACGCGTTCGAGCATCCCGGTCACCAGGTGTGCGATGTCCTCGTCGAGCGCTTGTTCACACTGGGGGCGGTGCCGATACAGGTTCTGGTAGCCGCCGCCCTCCTTGGGCTGCGTGATCCGGGCAACGGCGAAGGGCCGGCAGCGGACCCCGTCGTTCGCCAACGTGCCGTACGCCGACGCCATGTCCAGCGTCGAGACCTCTTCGACGCCGAGGGTGATCGAGGGGACGGCGTCCATCGGCGCGGTGATCCCCATCTCCTGGGCCGTCTCCACGATCCGCTCCGCCCCGACGTCGATGGCGAGCTGGGCGAACACGACGTTGACCGAGTTCTGCGTGGCCGTCCACAGGTCCATGTAGCCGGCGTCGCCGCCACCCTCGGCGTTGCTCACGCAGCCGCTGGCGCTGATCCAGCCGGCCAGCCCGCACAGCGGCGACGCGGACGAATAGACCTTGCCGGGCGGGAACCCGTCGACGAAGGCGGCGGCGAGCGTGAATGGTTTGAACGCCGAACCCACCTGCCTCCGGCCGTGCCAGACCAGGTCCAGCTGGTCGCGCCGGTAGTTCTTGCCCGACAACATCGTCTTGACCGCTCCGGTGGTCGCCTCGACCGACACGATCGAGACGTCGGGGCCTTCGTTCCGGCTGATGTGCGCGCTGGCGTCTACGGCGCGCTGCGCCGCACGCTGCCACTCCGGCTCCAGCGTGGTGTAGATGCGGAGGCCTCCCTGGTAGAGGGTGCGCACTCGCTGCTGCCGGGTCTTGCCGAGGACGTCGAACTCGCCATCTTCGTTGGACAGGATGAGCTCGCGGATGAAGTAGACGAAGAAGGGTTCGACCCTCTGCTCCGGTGGGCCGGCGTCGGGTGCCAACCCCGTTCTCTGCAGCTTGGCGCGCTGGGTGCGCCGATCGCTGATCATGCCGAGCTCGTGCATCCGGTCGATCACCACGTTGCGGCGCGCGACCGCCGACGTCGGGTCTGTGATCGGGTCGTACCGGCCGGGCGCCTGGATCAAGCCGGCCAGGAGCGCCGCCTCCGCCAGCTTGAGCTGTCCGGGGGGTTTGCGGAAATACGTCTCGGACGCCGTGCCGATGCCGTAGGCCCCGTTCCCGAAGTACACCTCGTTCAGGTAGATCTCGAAGATCTGATCCTTCGAGTACCGGCGCTCCAGCCGGATGGCGAGCGCCGCCTCCTGGAACTTCCGCGCGAACGTCCGCTCGGGCGACTCGATCAGGACGTTCTTCACCACCTGTTGTGAGATGGTCGAGGCGCCCTGTTCGATCTCGCCCGACGCCAGGTTGGTGAGCGCCGCTCGGATCAGGCCGGGGAAGTCCAGCGCGCCGTGCGAGTAGAACTCGGCGTCTTCGATGGCGAGCACGGCGTTGCGGGCAGACTCCGCCACGTTCTCGAGCTTGACGATGCGCCGGTTCTCGTTCAGGAACACCTTCGCCAGGACCGAGCCGTCCGCCGCGTAGATCACCGACCGCTCCGGGGGCCGCGGGATCTGAACGCGGCCCACCCCGGCCGCCTCGAGACGATCCCGGAACGCGTTCACGCTCATGGTCGCCCCCGTGAACAACGGAAGCAGGACCAGCGCCACCAGCACCGCCAGGAACGCGACCACGAGGCTCACGAGCAGCGGGATGAGGGGCGCGATGACGCGGGATCTCGGCAACGCTTGCATGGGCGTCCGGCGCCAGGATATCCGGCCGGTGGATCGGTTTCCCGTCGGTAGCATGGGGGCGTCCATGCGCCGCCTGGCCCCGTTCCTCCTGGTTCTCTGCCTCCTCGCCGTGTGGCCGGCCGCCGCCGCCGCGCAGCAGGAGGACGCCTCGGTGAGCGTGATCAAGGTGGACGGCTCGATCGATCGAACCCTGGCGAGCTACCTGCGTCGGGCGCTGGCCGAGGCCGAGGAGGTGGGCTCCACGGTCGTGCTCCAGCTCGACTCGGCCGGCACCTTGGACCAGAACGCCGTGGCGCTCGCCGAGCGAGTTCACGAGGCGTCGGTCCCGGTGGTGGCCTGGGTCGGTCCCGCTCCGGCCAAGGCGCGCGGCGCGGGACTCCTGCTGCTCTACGCGGCGAGCCTCGGAGCCGTGGCCCCCGGAGTGGGCGTGGGGCCGCTCGTCCCGCTGGACCTGGCGGGTCACGACGAGCCGGCGCCGGCGGACGTGCGGGCGCTCGCGACGGAGTGGGTGCAGGAGCGGGGACGCCCCACGCCGCTCGTATTCCCCGACGAGCCCAGCCCGGCTCAGGATGCGATCGAGGGGAACATCGCGCAGGCCGTCGCGGTCTCGATCACCGGGCTGCTCGACGAGGTGGACGGCTTGAGCGTCTCCACGGCTGAAGGCGAGGTCACCCTTCGAACGGCGGTGGCGCGGACCGAGGCCGAGGAGCCGGTCACGGTTCGGTTCGTCGACCTGGGGCCGGTGGACCGCGTCCTGCACGCGGCCTCCTCGCCGACCTGGATCTACGTGTTGCTCGTGTTCGGCCTCGCGGCGTTGGCGTTCGAGCTCACCCAGCCTGGATTCGGCTTCGCCGGCTTCTCGGGGCTCGGCATGCTGGGGTTGGCGGCTTACGGGTTGGTCGTCGTGCCGTTCTCGTGGATCGGCCTGGCGCTCCTCGTCGGAGGTCTTGGGCTCATGACGCTGGACGTGCAGATCCGCCGCCTGGGGATCGCCACGGCCGGCGGGCTCGTGGCGTTCGCCGTCGGGTCGTTCGTCGTGTTCGGCGTCGTCGACGACCAGATCGACGTCTCGCCCTGGCTGATCGGTTCGTTCGTCCTGGCGGCGCTCCTGTATTGGGGGTTCGGCCTGACCGTCGCCGTGCAGTCCCGCGACCGGCTCACCTCCACGCAGACCGGCCTGGTGGGGCTCGTGGGGGAGACCCGTGGCGAGCTCAAACCCGAGGGGCCCGTCTACGTGAAGGGCACGCTCTGGCGAGGGAGGAGCGCCGACGGGCCGATCCCCGCCGGGACGAAGGTTCGCGTGCGCGGCGTGGACGGCCTGATCCTCCGCGTCCAGCCGGAGCCCGCATCCGAGCCGCCCGAGGAGGACGACCCCGCCGGGTTATGAAGTTGTGGCGATTCGGCCGGCCCCGGTCGAATCCGGCCTCCCGACGAATCCCGCCCCCCTCGAGTTACGAACCACCTTGCAGGACGACTGACGGGCGGACGGGCGGAGGAGGGCCGCCGGGTGGTCGAACGGATGTTCGCGGACTGGACCTACGGCTGGCAGTTCGAGGCCGCCTGCCGCGGCGAGGACTCCGCGCTGTTCTTCGCGCCGAACTACTTCGAACGCCGTGAGGAAAAGAACGCCCGAGAGGCCAAGGCCAAGGCCATCTGTGCGCGCTGTCCGGTGCGAGCGCCCTGCCTGGACTACGCCCTTCGCGTCCGGGAGGGACACGGCATCTGGGGCGGCCTGAACGAGCTCGAACGCCGCCAGGTCCTTCGCCGACAAGCGTCGATCCCGGCCGGCTGACCGGCCTCCTGGCGGCGAGCGCGGTTCCTCTGGCACGATGGCGCACGTCCGACGACGCCAGGGGGTCCGGTGTGATCGACGAACGTCTGCGCGAGCTCGGGATCGAGCTGCCCACCGCGCCGGCGCCGCTCGCTTCGTATGTCCCGGTGCGGATGGCGGGCGACCTGGCGTTCGTCTCGGGGCAGGTGCCGATCGAGGCGGGCGAGCTGTTGTCCGCGGGCCGGCTCGGCGCGGAGGTCACCCTCGAGCACGGCCAGCAGGCTGCTCGGCGGTGCGCCCTCCAGGCGCTGGCGGCCCTGCGCGAGGCGCTCGGTTCGCTCGACCGGGTGGCCGAGATCGTGAAGCTCGACGTGTTCGTCGCCTCGGCCCCGGGGTTCACGGACCAGCCGAAGGTCGCCAACGGAGCCAGTGACCTGCTGGTTGAGGTCTTCGGGGACCCCGGCCGTCACGCCAGGGCCGCCGTGGGGGTGGCGGAGCTCCCCTTGGGCGCCTCGGTGGAGGTCGCGCTCACGGCGAGGATCGCCTGAGCCGATCAGGTTCCCCGGGCGAACCGGAGATCGCCGCTTCGCCGGGTGAGGCCGGCTCGATCCAGGTGCTCCATCAGCGGTACGGCGTATTTCCGGGTGGTCCCGAGGCGGTGCCGGACCTCGCTCACGGTGATGCCGGCGCTTCCCGCGGACCGAACCACCTCGACGGCCCGGGCGACGAGCCTCGGGGTCAGGACCAGGTCTGGGGCAATGCGCACGAGCGCTCCGGCGCGGACGGCCGCGTCGATCGTCGGCATCGAGATGCCCGAACGTCTGAGCTCCTCGATCGTCGGGGGGACCGGCTCACCGGCCGCGACCGTCGCGGCGACGCGCTCCACCTCCGCGCTCGGGATGCCGGGTCGGTGGGAGGGGAGCCGAAGGACCGATCCCTCGCGGACGATCGCACCGGCGCGCACAAGGTCGTCCACGAGCGCGTCGGCCAGACCCCGGTCCGCCGACGCGCCCGCCGCTCGGAGCGCCTCGGCGGCCAGGCCGCGGACCTCGGCTCCGCCCGCGCCCTCGGCGGTGGGGTCGGCCACGTGGAGGTCGCGAAGGCGCGCAACGAGCCGTTCCTCCGCGGCGGCTCGGACCGACCGGGCGACCCACCAGTCGCCCACGGGTTCGGGCCCGGGCCCGTCGAGCTCCCGGACTCCCGTTAGCAGGAGCATCTCGCTCCGCCGGAGGGCGCCCCGTTCGTCGAGCACGACGCGGGGGAGGTCGGCTCGAGTGGCATCGACGCGACGCGCCAGCCGCTCGGTTGCGTGGGCACCGGGACGGCGCGGCGGGGACGGGTCCAGCACCACCCCGCCGGCTACGGTCTCCCGACGCCCGGACTCGCGCAGGACGAAACGGTCGTGCACGTCCAGGAGCATCGGCGCCGAGAGCCGGATGCGCGCGAACGCGCCCTCGGTCGCAAGCTCGGTCGAGTCGTAGAGGCGGAGGTTCGCGGGGCGTTCGGCGGCCCCGCTGTGGAAGGTGAAAGCTCCCCGGGCCGTCACCGGGTGCCCGAGGCCGCGTACGGGGCCGAGACGAACCTCGACGGCCGAGGTCGCCAGCCATTCGCCGGGGCGGGTCAGCACGTCGCCCCGCCCCACGCGTGTGCGATCGATCCCGGCCAGGTTCACGGCCACGCGGGACACCGGGCGGGCGAGGTCGATCCGCCGCTGGTGCGTCTGGAGCCCGCGGATGCGGGCGCGGGTCCGGGCGGGATGTATCTCCACCTCGTCCCCGACGGCGAGCGGAGCGCCGGTGAGGGTTCCGGTCACCACCGTGCCGGCTCCGGCGATCGTGAACACGCGGTCGACGTGCAGGCGCGCTCGGTCACCTTCCTCGGGGCGAGGAGCGGCCCCGACCATCTCGTCGAGGGCGGCCATGAGCTCGTCCATGCCGCGGCCCGTCGTCGCCGAGCATGGCACGAGCGCCGCTCCTTCCAGGGCCGTTCCCGAGAGTCGAGCTTGGACGTCGCGGGACACCTCGACGAGCCGTTCGGGGTCCACCAGGTCGCTCTTCGTGACGGCAACGACCGATCCTTCCGCCCCGAGGACGTCGACGATGGCCAGGTGCTCCTCCGACTGGCGGCCCCACCCTTCGTCCGCGGCCACGACGAACAACACGAGCCGCACCGGCCCCATGCCCGCGAGCATCGTTCGGACGAACCGCTCGTGGCCCGGAACGTCGACGAAACCGATCTCCAGGCCGGAGGGCAGGGTGAACCACGCGAACCCGAGGTCGATCGTCAACCCGCGCCGCTTCTCCTCCTCGAGGCGATCGGGATCGATGCCGGTGAGGCGATGGATCAGCGTGGACTTGCCGTGGTCGACGTGGCCCGCCGTCGCGACGACGTGGAGCGGCGGCGCCGAACCGCCGGGTCCGTCGGCGCCGGGCCGGTCACGACGCGCCGGGCGGGACGCGGTCACTCGTCGTCGAGCTCGTCGGCCTCGAGGGCGTACTGGATCGCCCTCGTGAGGTCGGGGATCTCCGACGTTCGCACCGTGCGGACGTCGAGCAGGACCCCACGCTCGGTCACCCGGCAGAACACGGGCGGTGACCCCGACCGAAGCCGGGCCGAGAAGGCGTTGGGGTCGGACGTTCGGACCTCGACGCCGAACGACGGCATCGCGTAGCCGGGGAGCGACCCGCCACCCACCGCCGATTCGCAGGCCACGACATGAGCTCCCTCGAGGTCGCCATCGAGGCCGATGGCCAGCGCCTCGGCGCGGTGGCGGATGTCCTCGGTCGGCTCTCGCAACATGCGCCAGACCGGGAGGTCGTCCCGGCGGCCGGCCGCGTGCGTCGCCAAGACGCTCTCGAGGGCCGCCACCTGCATCTTGTCCACCCGCACGGCACGCGCGATGGGATGGCGGCGCAGGCGCGCGATCAGGTCGGCGCGCCCGAGCACGAGGCCGGCCTGGGGACCGCCGAGCAGCTTGTCGCCGGAGAACACCACCAGATCGGCGCCGTCGCGAAGCGCTCCCGCGGCCGAGGGTTCGTCATCCGGCACGCCGGGGACGTGGTCGAGGAGCCCGGACCCGAGGTCGTACCCGAAGGGGATCCCGGCCGTGCCGGCGAGCTTCGCGAGGTCCGCCGCGGAGGGCGCGGCGGTGAATCCGACGACGCGATAGTTGCTGGGATGGACCTTGAGGATCAGCGCGGTCTTGTCCGACAGCGCCCGGCGGAAGTCGGTGACCCGCGTCCGGTTCGTGGTCCCGACCTCGACGAGGCGGGCGCCGGATGCCGCCAGGATGTCGGGGATCCGGAACTCACCCCCGATCTCGATGAGCTCGCCCCGCGAGACCAACACGTGTTTGCCTCGGGCCAGGGCCGCCAGGGTCAGCAGGAGGCCGGCCGCTCCGTTGTTCACCACCAGGCCGTCCTCGGCGCCGGTGAGCGAGGCGGCAAGCAGCTCGGCCCGGGCGCCGCGGCGTCCCCGGCGGCCGGTCTGCCGTTCGACCTCGAGATCGGCATACCCGGCGGCGGCGCGGACGGCCGCCTCGAGAGCGGCTGGCGGGAGCGGCGCCCGTCCGAGGCCGGTGTGCAGCACCACCCCGGTCGCGTTGATGACCGGGCCCAGGCCGATGGCGGCGGTGGCGGCCGCGCCGATGGCCCGGGCCAGGATGACGTCGTCCTCCGGCGGCTCGACGCCGCGGGCGGCGCCCGCTCGGACCTCGTCCAGGGTCCGGGTCAGCGTCCGTTTGAGGAGGGCCCGGCCGAACGTCGCGCCGGCACGGCGCCCGGGCTCGGACCGTAGGAGCGCGTCAACCGATGGGATCCGGCGACGATGCTCGACAGCGGGGCGCGCCATGTCGGTCCAAGGGTAGTGCGTGCCGGTCCCGACCGGCGCGCGAAGATCGGGCACGCCCGAGGGCCGATAGGATGGGCGGGCGGTGGATACCCAAGAGCGAGCGCACTTCACGGCGGCCGGCGAGCACTGGATGGTGCGCGGCGGCGGGATCGACATCGAGGTCGTGTCGCCACGCGGGCTCCGCACCCAGGAGATGCTCCTCAACATCGGGCCCCAGCACCCGGCCACGCACGGGGTCCTGCGGCTGGTGCTCGAGCTGGACGGCGAGGTCATCACGCGGGCCGAGCCGGTGATCGGCTACATGCACCGGGCTGCGGAGAAGCTGGCCGAACACCGCGATGCCCGCCAGACGATGGTCCTGATGAACCGTCACGACTGGCTCTCGGCGTTCAACAACGAGCTCGGCTTCATGCTCGCGGTGGAGCATCTGGCGGGGATCGAGGTGCCGGAGCGGGCGCGGTGGATCCGGACGATGTTCGCGGAATGGAACCGCGTGCTGAACCACCTCATGTTCGCCGGGTCGTACCCGCTCGAGCTCGGCGCGATGACACCCATGTTCTACGCCTTCATCGAGCGCGAGATGATCCAGGCGCTCATGGAGTCCGCCACCGGCGCGAGGATGCACTTCTCGTTCATCCGTCCGGGCGGGCTCAAAGACGATCTGCCGCGGGGATGGCTGCGCCAGTCGGCCGAGGTGATCAAACACGTACGGAACAAGCTGAAGGACTTCGAGAATCTCATCATGGGCAACGAGATCATCCTGGCGCGGACCAAAGGGGTGGGGATCCTGCCGGCCGACACGGCGATCGCGTACGGCGCGTCGGGGCCGACCCTCCAGGCATCCGGCGTGGCGATGGACCCCCGGAAAGACGAGCCATACGAGAAATACGACGAGGTCGAGTTCGACGTTCCGGTCGGCAGCCGCGGCGACTCCTACGACCGCCTTTGGGTGCTCGTGCAGCGCATGTACCAGTCGCTCAACATCGTCGAGCAGTGCATGGACAAGCTCCCGCCGGGCGAGTTCCGGGCGCCCAAGCTTCCGAAGACCCTCAAGCTCGACGGCGAGGTGTATGTCCGCACCGAGAACCCGCTCGGTCTCATGGGCTACTACCTCGTGGGCGACGGCAAACCGGAGCCGTACCGCTTGAAGATGCGGACGGCCTCGTTCTCCAACATCTCGCTCCTGCCGGCGATGTTGCCCGGCACGCTCCTCCCCGATCTCATCGCCATCCTCGGCTCGGTCTTCTTCGTCGTCGGCGACGTCGACCGCTGAACCGCCTTCTTCATCGGCCTCTTGCGCGTGGCGCGCTCCGAGGTGCACGATATCGCCATCCGATATCGCGATATCGCAGGAGGCTCGATGGACGAACGGGTGGGCAAGCTGCTGCTGAAAGCGATCCGGTCGTTGCCGGAGCGAGAACAGACCCGCGTGCTGGCGGACCTCATCTGCGCAGCCGTCGTGGCGCCGGGTCCGGAGGGCCGGCTGGTTCCGGACCCAGCGGCAACCGGTGACGTCATGCTCATCGGCGGGCCGCCTCCCGTTCTGGGCGCGACGATGGAGATGGCGCCGGGCCCGAGCACCATGCTGCCGATCCGGCTTCCCCCGGACTTGCACGACCGACTCCGGCAGTGGTCGACCGAGCACGGCTTCTCGATGGCCGGAGTGGTGCGCGGCCTCGTGGAACGGTTCCTGGACGAGCAGTCGGGGAGGGCCGTGCCGAAGCGGCCCACCGCCAGGGCGAGAACGAAGCCACCCAGCCGCCCGAAGCGGTCTACCGCTCGCGGTTGAACCAGATCCCGCCCGGACCGAAGTAGCTCACGCCTTCGCCCCACACGGCGACGGTCTTGCCCTCGCTGGTGATGGCGATCTCGCCGTAATCGCCGTAGACCTCGGCGAAGCCGCGCCGGTTCTTGTAGATGGTGCCGGAGGTGGCGTCGGAGATTCGCAGCGGCCGGCTCCAGCTGCCGCCGAGGTCAGTGGATGTGCGGTAGCGGACGTTCCACCGGCCGCCGCGCTGATCCATGAACCATAGGCGCACGCCGCCGTCGCCTTCGCCGACGGCGGCGGGATAGGCGGCGTTCACCCCGGCGCGCGAGACCTGTACCCGCTCGCTCCACGTCCGGCCGCCGTCGGTGGACGAACGCGCGTAGACGGTTCGCGGGCCGAGCGGCTCCGCCGCGCCGTTGTAGACGATCACCAGATCGCCGTCGTCGTCCGCGGCCAGGACCGGGCCGCTGTCGTAGTAGTCCTCGTAACATCCTCTCGAGACGCACTCGCTCCCCACGGCGAGCTCGTCCACCAGCTGCTCGCTCCAGCTCTCGCCGGCGTCGTCCGAGGCGAACACGTGGATCTGGATGGGGTGGGCCGCCGTCCCGCCCGGCGACTGATAGTCGAAGCTGATCTGCGAGAACAGGATCCGCCCGTCGGGCAGGATCGCGCCCGAATAGTCGAAGTAGTAGCGGTCGCCGTTCGTGATCCGGGCCGTGGACCACGTCGCCCCCGCGTCGTGGGAGACGGCGGCGTGGACGTCTCCGGCCGTCGGCCCGTTGAACTGCACGTAGACGTCCTGGCCGTCGGGGCTCACCGCCATGTTGGGCTTGTCGCCCCATCGGACGTCGGGATGGACGTGGACCGGCGTCGACCACGTCCGCCCCCGGTCGGCCGAACGCGACACGTGGATCTGGAAGTTGTTCATCCACGCGGCATACACGTCGCCCGTGTTGGAGGCCACCTCGAGCAGCGGGTCGTATTGACCGCGAACACCCCGGCACACGCACAGGTACCGCTCGCGAAGCCAGCTCCGTCCCCCGTCCCTCGAGACGTGCAGGATCATCGCCGGGTCGGGGCAGTCGTTGCGGCAGGCGGGCTCGCCCCCGTACCGGTTGTGCAGCACGTACACGAACGGTCGCGACGGGTCGGTCGCGATCGCCGGCTCCCAGTCGTTGCCAGCAGGGTTGAGGAGCCGTTCGCCGGCCCAGCCCGGCGCCCGTCTACGGAGGACGCGTTCGATCACCCCGACGGTCCCCGCCTCGAGCGCCGCCTCGAGCTCCTCCAGGCGATGTTCGGTCTTCTCGGCCTGTTCCTCGAGCTCCTTGGCCAGGCCGTCGTCGTCGGGGCCGGGGCCCCGGGCGCGAGCGGGACCGCCCGGGTCGTCCGCCGTGCAGGCCGACGCCGCCACCGCCAGCGAGAGCGCCACGACGACGAGGCGCCGAATCGTTCCATCAAACCGCATGAGTTCCTCCGCTCCGGGAGCGGCGAACGTTATCGCTCGCTCCTGCGGCGGTCAACGGACGCGCCGCCGATCTCGCGTGCGCGGCGGAGCCATGTGGGCTCGTCCAGCTCCGGCGTGGCGAGCAGCAACCAGCGGAGGCCGCCGAGCCCGGCCGGGTCGACCAGAAGGCGGGCGCGGTTGCGCCCCTCCCAGATCCGAACCGCGTCGGCGCCGCGCCCCGATTCGAGGAGCTCGGTCTGATGGAGCCGCCCCTGCGACATCCACTGGTCGAGTCCGAGCGCGCGAAGCACGGCCCGCTGAGTTACGGGCTCGAATGCTCGCCACCCGAGGCGCTCGGCGTGGGTGGCGACCGCTCGGAAATCAACCCCTGCGGTCACGTCGGCCGCGCCCGGATCGGCGAGCAGGTCCGTGACGAGACGATGGGCCCGGTACCCGCGCACGTCGGGGTCGGCGACCGCGTTGCCGTAGTCGATCAGCAGCACGTACCCGAAGCCAACCAGCCTCGACAACCCGTCCAGGCACTCGAAGGCGCCGGTCGGGACCAGGATCTCCTTCCCCTCCGCGGGCACTCGCCCGGGCGGATCCCCCGGCCACGGCACCTCCACCTCGACCAGGCGTTCGTCGTCGACGCCCACGGCCACCTCGACCAGCTCGCCTGCTCGCCGGCGCACGCGCCGGAACGGCAGGTTGTCGAGGAGCTCGTTGGCGACGACCAGGCCGGGTTCGAGCCGCTCGATCGCGTCCATGCGCTCCACGGCGCGGATGCCCCGTTCGGTCAACGCGGCTCGCGCCCCCGGGCTGACCTCGACGGCGGCATAGTCGAGCTCGATCCCGCCGCGCGTGAACCCGTCGAGGATCTCTCGGGCCATCGTGCCGTCACCGGCCCCCAGCTCGACCACCCGAAGGGGCCGGGGCCGGCCGAGCTCGTCCGACAACGCCTCGAGCGCGGCGCCGACCAGTCGGGAGAAGACGGGATGGACGTGCGGGCTCGTGACGAAGTGGCCCTCGGGGCCCACGGGCGGACGCTCGTAGAACCCACCGGGCGCATAGAGCGCCTCGTGCATGAAACGCGCGAACGTGATCGGACCGTCCCGGCGGACCAGGGAGCGGATCCTCTCGGCGACGTCGCTCATCTCGCGCGACAGCCTAGGGCGCTCGGAGGTTGCCGAAGCCACGTGAGCGCACGAGCGGCGGCCGCCGGGCCAGCGGGGTGTCGAGCCATCGGGTGCGTGACAGGATGCCCCGCATGGGTGAGACGCTTCGAGCGGCCGCATCGGTCATCGCCGGGCGCGACGGAGACCGCGGACTCGAGGTGCTCGTGCTTGAGCGCGGGTTCTCGAGCCGGTTCCTCCCGGGGTACGTGGCGTTCCCCGGCGGCTCCACCGACGCCCTCGACCTCGAGCTGGCGAGACGGTGGTTCGGCGCCCCGGAGGAGGCCCCGCGCGCTTGCGCCGTGCGCGAGCTGCTCGAGGAGGTCGGGCTGGCCTTGACCTCGGAAGGCCTCGCGGAGGCGAACGGGAGAACGCTCGAGTCGCTCTCGGACTCGCCGCCCACGACCGGCCAGCTGCCCGAGGTGGCGCACTGGGTGGCGCCGCCCCAGGTCCCGGTTCGGTTCGACGCGCGATTCTTCGCCGTGCGGGCGCCGGCCGGTCTCGAGGTGGTCCCCGACGGTGGCGAAACCGCGGACGCCTGGTGGACCAGGCCGGAGGCGCTGCTCGAAGAGTGGAGGACGCAGCGCCGGCGGGTGTTCTGGCCCACGTATTTCACCGTCAGGGCCATCGCGCCGTGCTCGGACGTGTCGCGGCTGCTCTCGCTCCACATCGAGACGCGGGAGCCGGACGCCGGCGAGCTCGAACGGCTGCCCAGGTCGACGTTCTGGCAGGACGCGACGTGATCCGCGTCGTGCGCGTCCTCGCGCCGAACCCGGGGGTTCGCGAGCTGGAGGGCACGAACACCTACGTCGTGGGGGAGGCGCCGGCGCTGGTGATCGACCCCGGTCCGGAGATTGAAACGCACCTCGTCGAGGTGGCGAACACCGCAGGGACCGTCGGGGCGATCCTGCTGACCCACGACCATCCCGATCACGCCCCCGGGGCCACTCGGCTGGCCGAGCTCACCGGTGCGACGATCCGCGCCGTGCGTCCGCCCGGGGAGGGGACGCGCCTGCGCGACGGCGAGGTCGTCGAGTCCAACGGGGCGTCGCTCCGAGTCCTCGCCACGCCGGGGCACTCTCCGGATCACGTCGCGTTATGGTCGGCCGAGGGGTCGGCGCTGTTCACCGGGGACACCGTGCTCGGGCGCGGCACGAGCGTGGTCGACCCTCCAGAAGGAGACCTCGTCGCCTACCTGCGCTCGCTCCGACGGATGCGGGAGCTCACGCCACGAACGATCTACCCGGGACACGGCCCCGTGGTATTCCGCGGCGCCGCCAAGCTCGACGAGTACCTCGAGCACCGCGCCCTGCGCGAGCAACAGGTCGTCGAGGCCCTCGAAGGCGGACCCCGCACGATCGAGGAGCTCGTGTCGTCCATCTACGACGACTACCCCGCCGAGGTGCTCGAGCTCGCGGGCCGCTCGGTGCTCGCCCACCTGATAAAGCTCCAGGGCGAGGGCCGCGTCGACCGGACAACGAAAGGCGGCGTCGAACGTTTTTCGCGGACGGAGCCCAGGACCTGCGCCCGCTGCGGCCGCCCCGTCCGGGGCAAGGCGCGCCTGTGCGGCTCGTGCAGCCTGGCAACGCTCCAGGAGTCCGGCTGACGGGACCGCTTCGCGTCAAGAGACCGTCGGAGCCCGGCCGAGGGCATCGGGGTCGCGGATCAACACGGTGCCCGACTTCGCCGATACCAGCCCCCGAGCCGAGAGCCGCCCCAGCGCTCGGTTCACCGTCTCGCGCGCCGCCCCCACCATCCGAGCGAGCTCATCCTGGGTGATCGGCACTCGGATCACGACCCCGTCCGGGGTCGGCGCGCCATGGGCCTCGGCCAGGTCGAGAAGGCGACGGGTCAGGCGGGCCGGGACGTCCCGTGACAGGGCGTCCTCGAGCGCGCGAGCCGTCCGATGGAGCCGGGCTGCCACCAGGCGGACGACCTGCTCGGCCGTCAGTGGCTCGCAGCCGAACACGTCCAACAGGTGATCGGTCGGCAGGGCAACCAGCTCGGCCTCGCCCAGCACCCGGGCCTCCACCGGTGACGGGGCCTCCAGCAGCGCGCTCTCCCCGAACAGGTCTCCCGCGCCGAGGATCCCCACCACCACCTCGGTCCCGTCCGAGGTCACCGACGACAACCGGACCGCGCCGTCGGTCACCAGGAACAGACACTCACCGAGCTCGCCCTGCCGGACGACCGTGACGCCGTGGGGGAGCCGGCGGGGCGTTCCGGCGGCGAACGCGCCCAGCGGAACCCCCACGGCCGCACCCTACCGCGCCCCACCGACACGACTGCTCGGCAGACACGACCCCCGGCCTCGGGTAGGCTCGCGCCATCGAGGAGGACGAGCAGGATGCCGAAACGAGAGCGTGACGCACTGGCGCGGGTCCCGCTGTTCGCCGGCCTGGCGGCTCGGCACCTTCGCCGCCTGGCCGACTCCACCGAGGAGCAGCGATACATGGAAGGGTCGAGCGTCGTTCGTGAAGGCGACGTCGGAGACACGTTCTACGTGATCCTCGAGGGTGAGGCGAAGGTGGTCTCCGGAGGCCGTCGCGTGGTCAACCGGCTCCAGCCCGGCGACTTCTTCGGCGAGATCTCCCTCCTGGACGGCGGCCCGCGAACGGCGTCGGTGATCGCGGACACCCCGATCACGATGCTGGCCCTTCCCCGCAAGGCCTTCCTGCGGGCCATCGAGCAGGAGCCGGCGGTCGGCGTGAAGTTGCTGGCGCACGCGGCCGGCATGCTCCGGCGCCTCGAACGTTCTCCCACCGGATGATCCGGGCAGAGCTGTTCGCTCCGGACGATCCGGAGACCGTGGTGGCGGTCGCGACCTGGGACGGCGAAGGACATCTCGAGGTCCTGGATCCGACGTTCGAGGGCCTCCACGCGATGCTGCGTCCCACCCCGGTGGTGGTCGACGACGCCTCGCTCCGGCCGTTCGGCGCCCACGGCGAGGTCCTGCTCGAGCCGGGATCGCTCGAGTGGTTCCGGGCCGCGTTGTCGACCCGGGCGCCCGATCGGGGACTGGCCATTCGGTTCGTAACGGATGACGTCCGGAACGGATGGGATCCGGCGGCGAACTACCGGACGTTCGCCCAGCAGACGCGACGTCTCGCGGCCGGAGGAGCGGGCTAGCTACCCGACGTCACCGGCGTGGGCGTCGACCCACGCCCGACCCGGGTCGCAGAACGGGCGGAAATCGCACCAGCGGCAGTGATCTCCGGGCGAGGGCTCGAATGCCTCGGCGCCGATCGACCGAAGCCACCGGGACACGCGGGAGCGGATCTCGTCCACGTCGCTGATCCGATAGGAACGTTCCTCGTTGCTGCCCAAGTACAGATAGGTCAGCGTCAGGTCCTCGGGGCGCTTGTGCCAGACGTCGATACAGGCGAGCGCGTACACGTCGAGCTGCGTCCGCGCCAGTGGATCGTCCTCCGGGACGCGGCCCGTCTTGTAGTCGACGATCTCCCACGGGCCGTCGTCGTCTTCGCCGAAGATGGCGTCGATGCGCCCGGCGATCACCGTGCCTTCCACGGGGAGCAGGAACGAACGTTCGACGAACCTCGGCACGGCGTCGGCGAAGCGGCTGCCCAGGAACGCCGCCCGGAGCTCATCGATCCGTCCGGGGCGTCCGGCGAGCTCCTCCACGGTGAGGTCCGGGGTCTCGTCCGGCTCGAGCAGCGTTCCTTGGCCGTGGGAGCGGAGCTCGATCCAGCGATGGATCTCCGTCCCGATGCGGGCGGCCGGGCCGGCGAACCTCGGCAAGGGCCGGACCACGCTCCAGTAGAACCGTTTCGGGCACCGCGCGTAGTCGACGAGCCCGGCCACGGAGACCGTGGACGGCAGGGGCCGGGTGGAGGCGGCCGGGGCTTCGAGCTCGAGCAGGTGCGCGGCCAGGATCCGATAGTTCCCGGCGAGCTCGCGATAACCCTCCGACTCGGCGGGCGTCCGGCGCTCGATCAGCGAGGCCGGCACGGCGCCGGTCTCGGTCGCCAGGGCCGCCGCCCGGCGCCAGCCCTGCGGGAAAAGGTCGTCGCTCTCGTCGGGCCGAGCCGGCCCCGGCCAGTCGCGGACGAACGCCTCCCGGTAACCGGCCAGGGGGTTCCTGTCGTCCACCTCCGAGCCCCGATCCACCAGCGCGAGCCCGGACTCCTCGCCCCACGTGGACAGCTCGTCCAGGAATGCGCCCGGCTCGTGTGGCTTCTGCGTGTCGCCGTACCAGGGGGCGCCCGAGGCGAACAGGTTCCG
>DATHVC010000263.1:0-4699 GCA_035461565.1 Actinomycetota bacterium | reverse complement strand
GCGAAGACCCGGCTCCCGGGCGGCGTGAGCTCGTCGTGGCAGATGTGGCCGCCGCACCCTATCTACGTGACCCGCGGGGAGGGTTCCCGGATCTGGGACCTTGACGGGAACGAATACGTCGACTTCCACAACGGCTACGGCGTGATGGTCATGGGTCACGCGCACCCGAAGGTCGTGGAGGCCGTGCAGCGCCGGGTCGCGCTCGGCACCCACTTCGCGCAGCCCACCGAAGACGCGCTCGTGTGTGCGGACAACCTCGCCGAGCGGTTCCGGCTCCCGCTGTGGCGGTTCGGGAACTCGGGGACCGAGGCCACGCTGGACGCGACGCGGATCATGCGAGCGTTCTCCGGCCGATCGCTGCTCGTCAAGATCGAGGGGAGCTATCACGGCCACCACGACTCGCTCATGGTGAGCGTCTTCCCCTCGCAGGAGGACGCCGGCCCTCGCGACCATCCGAACTCGGTCCCGCAGACCCCGGGGCTGCCCGCCGGCATCGTGGAGCAGGTGGTCAACGTTCCCTTCAACGACGCCGCGGCGGCCCGGCGCGCGTTCGAGGAGCACCCCGGGCAGATCGCCGGGATGATCGTCGAGCCGGCCATGACCAACTGCGGCCTCGTCCTGCCCGACCTGGGCTATCTGGCCGAGCTGAAGGAGATCTGCCACACGAACGGGGCCTTGTTCGCGTTCGACGAGGTGAAGACCGGGGCCACGCTCGCGTGGGGCGGAGCGGTGGAGGCCTTCGGCGTGGTGCCGGACCTGGTCTGCCTGGCCAAGGCCATCGGGGGCGGGGTGCCCTGCGGGGCGATCGGCGGCACCGAAGAGGTCATGGCCCTGATCGAATCCGACCGGCTCGAGCAGGTCGGGACGTTCAACGGCAACCCGCTCACGATGGCCGCGATGAAGGCCACGTTGACCGACGTGCTCGTTCCCGAGGCGTATCGCGAGTTCGACCGCATCAACGGTGGGTTCGAGCGCTGCAACGACGTGATCGAGAAGTACCGGCTCCCGGCCTCGATGAAGCTGCTCGGCGCCAAGGGATCGATCGACTGGCGGGCCGAGCCGATCCGCGAGTACCGGGACCTGTGGGGGATCGACGACCGGGTGCCGCAGCTCGCGTGGTTGTGGCAGCTCAATCGCGGGGTGTTCAAGAGCCCCGGCTCGAAGTGGGAGTCTTGGACGAGCTCGATCGTGCACTCGGACGCCGACGTAGCGCGGTACGTGGACAACTTCGAGGAGCTCGCTGCCGTCGTCACCGCCTGAAGGGTGATACTCGGCCGGTGAGTCGGATCGTCGTTGCGCTCGCGGCCGTTCTGGGTCTCGCCGCCGGCGTGTTCTCCGGGCGAGGATCGAGATCCTCCTCGCGGCCCGTCCCAGACCGGATCACCGAGAACCACGTTGCCGAACGAGGAGCTTCGCCAGGAGCTCGTCGCGATGATGGAGGAGGACCAAGCTCAACGGATGGGTGAGCCAGGCGGTCCGGGCGACGACGCCTCGCGGGCGCAACGGCCGAGATCGTGGAGGAGCACGGCTGGCCGAGCTTCGAGCTGGTGGGCGAAGACGGCGCCACAGCCGCCTGGCTCATCGCGCAACACGCCGATCACGACGTGGAGTTCCAGCAGGAGATGCTCGCGCTGATGCGCGAGGCCTTGGCGGCCGGCCAGGCCGATCCGACCGAGGTCGCGTACCTCGAGGACCGGGTGGCCGTGAATACCGGACGGCCGCAGCTGTATGGCACTCAGATCCGATGTCGCGACGGCCGGCCTCGGCCGGCGACCCCGATCGCCGACCGAGCGCGGGTCGACGAGCGCCGGGAGACGGTGGGCCTGGGGCCGCTCGCTGACTATTTCGCCGAGTTCGTCGTGGCCTGCGAGGCGGAGGCAGAACTCGGCGGCTGACGGGGACGCCATGGCGGCCCGGTAGACTCGCGGTGGCGGGGGCGTTCGGAGCGCAGGAGGGCGTCGCGATGACCACGCAGGCGGAGCGGCTCGAGACCACGATCCCCCGCACGACCCAGGAGCACATCGCCCTCGTCGATCGCTACTCCTCGCGGAACTACGCGCCGCTCCCGGTCGTGGTGGCCGAAGGCGAGGGCTGCTGGGTCACCGACGTGGAGGGCAAACGGTACCTCGACCTGCTCTCGGCGTATTCGGCCCTGAACTTCGGGCACCGCCACCCGGCGCTCGTCGCCGCCGCCAAGGAACAGCTCGATCGGCTGACGCTCACCAGCCGGGCCTTCCACAACGACCAGCTCGGCCCGTTCCTACGCGACCTGGCCGAGCTCTGCGAGATGGACCTGGCCCTGCCGATGAACTCGGGCGCCGAGGCCGTCGAGACCGCGCTCAAAACGGCGCGGAAATGGGGGTACGAGGTCAAGGGCGTCGCGGCCGACCGTGCGACAGTGATCGTGTGCGACCGGAACTTCCACGGCCGAACGATCACCGCGATCAGCTTCTCCTCGGACCCGGGGTCGAAGGAGAACTTCGGCCCGCTGACGCCGGGGTTCCGGAGCGTTCCGTTCGGGGACGCCGACTCG
The DNA here is from genome assembly GCA_035461565.1 of Actinomycetota bacterium. Classification (GTDB taxonomy): domain Bacteria; phylum Actinomycetota; class UBA4738; order UBA4738; family HRBIN12; genus CALGFI01. The sequence goes on along the minus strand of DATHVC010000263.1, from coordinate 2,166 downwards.
CTCGAGGCCGCGATCGATGACGACACCGTGGCGTTCCTCGTCGAGCCGATCCAGGGCGAGGCCGGCGTGATCATCCCGCCGGACGGCTACCTGCGACGCGTTCGCGACATCTGCACCGCCCGCAACGTGTTGCTGATCGCCGACGAGATCCAGACCGGGCTCGGACGCACCGGCCACACCTTCGCCGTCGAACACGAGGGGGTTCGCCCGGACATGCTCCTGCTGGGCAAAGCGCTCGGCGGCGGGATCATCCCGGTGTCCGCGGTCGTGGCGGACGAGCCGGTGCTCGGCGTGTTCAAGCCCGGGCAGCACGGCAGCACGTTCGGCGGCAACCCGATCGCCGCGGCCATCGGCCGGCGCGTGATCCAGCTGCTGCGGACCGGCGAGCTCCAGGAGAACTCGCGGCGGCTCGGCGACTACCTGGCGATGCGGTTCCGAGAGGCGGCGCTTCCGGCGGTGGAGGAGGCGCGGATCCGAGGGTTGTGGGCCGGGGTCCAGCTCGTTCCCGAGGCCCGTCCGGCGAGGGCAGCAGCCGAACGGCTGCTCGAGACGGGCGTCCTGGCGAAGGACACCCATGAATCCACGATCCGGATCGCCCCGCCGCTCGTGATCGCCCAGGACGAGCTCGACTGGGGGCTCGAGCGGATCTTCGAGGTCCTCTCGGGCCTCCCGGCCGCCTAACCGGCCACCTCGAACGCGGCGCTGCCGATCGAGCGGTACCGGTCCGTCACCAGGTAGTGCACGACGTAGCGGCCGGGCGGCAGCGGCCACGGGCCGCCCATCGTCGACTCGTCGAACGTGACCGAGCCGTCAACGACCGGTGGGACCTTCCCCGACCCGTGGAGCCCGGTGTAGTTCCAGACGAGGTAGTAGTCGACCTTGGGGTCGGCCCGGCGCGCCTCGTACACGCCGAGCCAGTCCCATCGGTGGGCGGGTCCGGACTCCCAGGAGACCACGATCGGCTCGCCGGGCTCATAGGTGGTCTTGTCCGTCGAGACCCGGATCACAGCCTCCGGATCGCGGAGGACGAACCCGACCCGGGCCACCTCGCCACCGCCGCCATCGAGCAGCACGGCGTCGAACGCGCCCGGGTCGAGCGCCGAGGTGTCGAGTCCCTCGATTCGGCCGGTCTCCCCGGTCGCCGACTCCGTTTGCCGGGCCGAGTCCGCGCCGGCGCCCGCTGGCACGATCGCGATCGAGCCGTCCTCGGGCGCCCGGTAGCCGATCGTGAGCAGATCGCCCCGATCGAGCAGCGCCTCGTGGACCGAGATCATGACGGGCATCGGGACCGGGGTCACCTCGAACGTGGAGGCGAACGCCCGGTGGTCCGAGGTCCACGGGTCGAACCCCTCGTCCACGCCCTCGCCACCTTCCTCGCCCACGAGCCGGCTGTCGAGCGTCACGCTCGGGCCGGCGGAGTAGAGGAAGTCGATGCGGTCCTTCACGCCGAAGTGGCTGATCGCCGGGTCCGCCAGCGGGTCCGGATGGATCTCGCGGTAGGTGTCGCGGAACCCGGCGTCGGCGACGGCCAGGCTGACCGGCCACGGGACCGGCTCGTCGATGCCCTCGCGCGTGCCGACCGTCTCGGCCCCGTAGTCGAGGTGGGACGGCTCGTTGTGGTCGCCCGTGAAGAACACCGGGAACCCCCGGGCGATGAGGTCGCGCATCTGCGCGAGCGGGACCTCGAGCGAGGACGTGCGCACCTCGTTCTCCGATGCGAGCACGTCCTCGAGCGACGCGCCGTTGCGAAGACGCCGTGGGCCGTAGCGGACGTAGTCGAGGTGGATGTTGAAGAACGCCACGACCTCGCCCGGCCGGACCTCGATGAACGCGTATCGGCCGTCGGCGCCCGACGGCTCGTGGATCGGGTACTTCGAGAGGATCTGCAGGCTCGTGTTGTGGTACGGGTAGGCCGTCCGTTCGGCGGTCTCGGGCAATCGGTTGTAGGACTCGAGCACGCCCACGACATCGGCGTCGATCACCTCGATCACCGCGTCGGTCGTCTCGTCCCCGCCGTATTCGACGTTGTAGACGAAGACCTCGAGACGCATGGGCTCGGTGGGCGCCGTCGTGCCGGTGGGGCCCCCGGTCGCTCCGGTCGGGTCGGGATCGCCGCCGCCCTCGTCCGTGGTGCACGCGGCGAGCAGCAGCGCCATCGTCGCCGCG
>DATHVC010000262.1:0-4776 GCA_035461565.1 Actinomycetota bacterium | reverse complement strand
TCACCTGGTACGCCGAACGCGGACTGGTCCCCGAGCGCGCGGACCGGCCCCGGCCGTAGGATGGTCCGGTGACGAGCCAGCGCCCCGATCGCAACCTCGCCATGGAGCTCGCCCGGGTGACCGAGGCGGCCGCGCTCGCCGCGGGCCGGTGGGTCGGGCGCGGCGACAAGATCGCGGCCGATCAGGCGGCCGTGGACGCGATGCGGCTCATGATCGACTCGGTCTCGATGGACGGCGTCGTCGTGATCGGCGAGGGCGAGAAGGACGAGGCGCCGATGCTCTACAACGGCGAGGCCGTCGGCAACGGCAACGGCCCGGGGTGCGACGTCGCCGTGGACCCCATCGACGGGACGCGCCTGACGGCGGTGGGCCAGCCGAACGCGCTCGCGGTGATCGCACTCGGCGCTCGCGGCTCCATGTTCTTCCCCGGCGCGGCCGTGTACATGGAGAAGGTCGCGACCGGGCCGGAGGCGGCCGACGTCATCGACGTCACAGCCCCGCCCGAGGAGAACGTGCGCCTGGTGGCCAAGGCCAAAGGGGTCCGGGCCGAGGAGATCGGCGTCGTGATCCTGGACCGCGACCGTCACGCCGACCTGATCGCGGCCGTCCGCGGCGCCGGGGCTCGGGTGTTCCTGATCACCGACGGCGACGTGGCCGGGGCGATCGCCGCCGCCACCAGCCGCCGCTCCGGCATCGACCTGCTGCTCGGCATCGGCGGGACGCCGGAGGGCGTGATCGCCGCCGCCGCGTTGAAGTGCCTCGGCGGCTCGATCCAGGGGCGCCTGTTCGCCCGCAACGACGACGAGCGCCAGCAGCTCCTCGACGACGGGTTCGACCTCGAGCGGGTCCTCTCGACCGACGACCTGGTCTCCGGCGGTGACGTGTTCTTCGCCGCCACGGGCATCACCGACGGCTCGCTGCTGAAGGGCGTCCGGTACGACGAAGACGGCGCGATCACGTATTCGCTCGTGATGCGGTCGCGTTCGGGCACGGTCCGGTACGTCGAGGCAGAGCACCGGTTCGAGAAGCTCGAGCAGTTCGCCGGCGTGTCCTACCGCAGGTAGGCGCCCGGCTACGCCGGCCGGTACACGCCGGTCGACTCCTTCACCACCACGCCGTCGCGAACGCCCCCGGCGAGCGCCGACAGCAGGCGCTTCCGCACGTCCGGGTGCGCGAACGGATCGAGGTACCCACGGCGGAGCGCCAGGTCCTGGATCTTCGTCCAGTGCAGCGGCTCCCCCTCCTCTCGCAGCACGGTGAGCGCGGCCTCGAGCGGCTCCATCACTACTCGCGGACGCGAGGCAGCACGGCCTCGGCCACCAGGTCGAGCATCGAGGGGTCGGGCATCGCGAACCAGATCGGCGCCGGCGAGATCACCAGCTCGGTCACGCCCAGCGCGGCGAACGCCATCAGCCGCTCGGCCACCTGATCAGGGGTCCCGACCAGAGCCTCCCTTCGCAACACCTCGAGGGGCACGGCGTCGCCGACCCCTGCCGGCAACCGCTCGACCATCAGCGCGTGCCGGCGCGCTAGGTCCACCTCGTCCTGTCCCACGATCGTGAACAGGCCGAGCGAGAGACGGAACGTCGCCGGGTCCCGGCCGGCTCGCTCACAGGCCGCACGAGCCGCGTTCGCGCGCTCCGCGTAGGCCTCGGGCGTCCACCGCCAGGCGGCGTTCCATCCGTCCGCCAGCCCCGCCGCGATCCGCAGCAGCCGAGGCCCGCCTTTGCCGCCGACCAGCATCGGCGGCCGCGGGTCCTGGAGCGGCGGCGGCCGGTTGTACGCGTCGCGAAGCGAGAACCGCGGGCCGTCGAACGTCGCGGGCTCCTCGCCGAACAATGCGCCGAGGTAGCTCAGCACCTCCTCGAGCAGGTCGAACCGCTCCCCCACGGACCCGAACCGGTAGCCGAACGCCTCGTATTCGTCGGCGAACCACCCGGCCCCGAGCCCGAGCTCGAGCCGGCCGCCCGAAAGCCGGTCGATCGCGGTGGCCGACTTGGCGACGAGCGCCGGATGGCGGAACGCGGCCGAGAGCACCAACGTGCCGAGCCGGACCCGCTCGGTCACCCGCGCCAGGCCGGCGAGCGTCGTCAGCGGCTCGACGGTTCCGTACCGCGTGGCGTCGCCGCCGTACCGCTCGAGCGAGGCGAAGAAATGGTCCGACACCCACACCGAGTCGAACCCGAGGGCCTCGGCGCGCCGGGCCTGGTCGGCCACCTTCGCGAACGAGATCGGCCCGCCGTCCGGGAGCGAGAAGTCGTAGTGCGGCAGGGCAAGGCCGACGCGCATGGGTTGAGGCTACAGGTGCCGCAACACGTCCGCGGGGCCGGTGACCTCCATCCCCTCGGGGATGTGGATCCCCCACGGCAGCTTCAGCCGCGGGTACACCGAGATGTCGCCCCCGAGGTACACCCCCGGGTACACGGTGACCTCGTCCCCGAGCGCGACGTTGCGTTCGATCGTGGTGGGGTTGAACGGCTCTGATCGGATCTCGGTCATCGACCCGACCACGGCCTCGGAGATCCGAGCGCCGGCGCCGACGATGGCCCCGTCCCGGATCTGCGACCGTTCGATCACGGCGTCGCGGTGCACCTCGATGTCGTCGTCGAGGTTCGACTCGGTGATCCGAACGCCCGGGTGGATCTCGCAGAACCGGCCGATCCGGACGCCGGGCCCGATCTCCACCACACCGTCGGCGATCTTCTCGCGCAACGTCGTGCCGCTGGTCGAGTCCCGCATCGACAGCGACTCGGGTGCGATCCAGACGTTCCGCTCCGGATCGAACGGCGGGCCGAGCAACCGGTCCACGGCCTCGAACCGGCCTCGAAGGACTTCGACCATCGTCTCGATGTAGTCCTGGACGTTGCCGAGATCCCCGATCCGCCGAACCGGGAAGGTGTACACGGGTTCGCCGCGGCCGACCAGCCACGGCAGCAGGTCTTTGCCCCAGTCGAGGCGGCGCGATCGCAGCCGCTCGATCTCCTCGTCCCCCGCGAGCTCGCGCAGGCGGACGGCGTCCACGAGATAGAACCCGGCGTTCGTCATGAGGGGAAGGCGCCGGAACTCCTCGTCCGTGCCGGCCCGGAAGTGCTCGCGCAGGTCGGCCAGGGTCGGCTTCTCCACGAAGTCGCTGACCCGGCGCTGCTCGTCGGCCAGGATCACGCCGTACTTCTCGGCGACCTCGTCGGGCGGCCGGGTCATGGCGGCGATCGTGGCGACCGCGCCGGTGGCCCGATGGGCCTCGAACATCGGCGCGAGATCGAAGTCGATGATCGAGTCGGTCGGGAACACCAGCGCGACGCCGGAGATGTCCCAGTGTTCGAGCATCCGCAGCGTGGAGTCGGCGCTGCCCGTCGAGAGCGCGTCGTATTTCACCGGCGAATACTTCACGTCCACGCCGAAGCCCTCGCCGTACCCGATCATGACCTTGATCTGGTAGCGGTTCTCCTTCCCGTGGGCGATCACGTAGTAGTCCTTGATCCCCTCGCTCGTCAGGATCTCGATCACCCACCGGATCAGCCGCCGGCCCAGGAACGACATGGCGGCCTTCGATCGGAGGTAGCCGGGCGCCTTGAGCGTCAGCGGCCGGGCACGGATCCCCTGTCCGCCGGCGAGTCCGATGCCGACGACCTCGCTCACCTCGGCCATCCGGCCTGCATGATATCCGGGACCATCCTCCATCCGATAGCCGACGCGGGAGGTGCCGCCGTGGAACCGTGGAGCCGAGAGCTCGCCGGACGCCTGGAGACGCTGGAGATAGAGAGCGACGCCCTGCGGGGCAATCCCCTGGGCGATCCGCACGTCCGTCCGCTGTGGGTGTACACGCCGCCGGGCTACGACGACGACCCCGGCCGTCGCTACCCGAGCGTGTACGTCATCCAGGGACTCACCGGCCAGCTCGACATGTGGTCGAACCGTGAGGCGTTCCGCCCGACCTACCCGGAGGCGGTGGACGCCCTGTTCGCCTCCGAGGAAGTCCCGCCGGTGATCGTGGTCTTCGTGGACTGCTGGACCTCGCTCGGCGGGAGCCAGTTCCTGGACTCGCCGGGCACCGGCAACTACCACACGTTCCTGTGCGACGAGGTGGTGCCCTTCGTCGACGAGCGATTCCGGACGGCGCCCGAACGGGACCGCCGGGGGATCCAGGGAAAGTCCAGCGGCGGGTACGGCGCGCTCGTCACGCCGATGTTGCGGCCCGACCGGTTCTCCGCGCTGGCGTCACACGCCGGCGACGCCCTGTTCGAGGCGTGTTACCTGCCGGAGTTCCGCGAGACGGTGCGAACGCTGCGCGAGGAATACGGCGGCTCGTACGAACGGTTCTGGGAGGACTTCCGGTCGCGGCCCGCCTTCTCCAAGAAGGAGGACGGCGTCCTGCTCAACGACTGGTGCATGGCGGCGTGTTATTCGGCCGAGCCCGACGCCACGGTGACCCTGCCGTTCGAGGTCGAGACGGGACGGCTCATCCCCGAGGTGTGGGAGCGGTGGTTGCGGTGGGATCCCGTGCGCATGGCGCCTCGGCACGCCGACGCCATCCGATCGATGCGCGCGATCTGGCTCGACGGCGGGACGAAGGACGAATGGTTCCTGGACAACGGGGCGGTGGCCGTCTCTCGGGAGCTCGACAAGCTGGGGGTGGAGCACACGCTGGAACTGTTCGACGCCGGGCACATGTCGATCGGCTACCGCTACCCGCTCAGCCTGGCGTTCCTGGCCAGGGCCCTCTCAGCCTGAGGGCGGGCGATGCCGATGCTCTGTGGGAGCATGGAACCAATCCCC
>DATHVC010000261.1:0-11770 GCA_035461565.1 Actinomycetota bacterium | reverse complement strand
CGCTCCCGCGCCGGTACCCACCGTCCTGCGTGACCAGCACCTTGGCCTCGGCGTCGTTGATGCGGTCCCGGAGTGACTCCGCGGAGAAGCCGCCGAACACCACCGAGTGCGGCGCGCCGACCCGCGCGCAGGCCAGCATCGCCACCGGCAGCTCGGGGATCATCCCCAGGTAGATCGCCACCCGATCGCCCCGCTGCACGCCGAGCGACTTCAACCCGTTGGCGAACTTGCTCACCTCGTCCAGAAGCTCGCGGTAGGTGATGACCCGCTCCTCGCCGGGTTCGCCCTCCCAGTAATACGCCACCTTGTCGCCGCCGCCGGCCGCGACGTGCCGGTCCAGGCAGTTGTAGGAGGCGTTCAGGGTGCCGCCCGAGAACCACTTCACCCAGGGCGGCGTCCAGTCCATGACCGTGTCCCAACGCTTGAACCAGGCCAGGCGTTCGGCCTGTTCCGCCCAGAAGGCCTCGTGATCGGCCTCGGCCTTCTCGTAGGGCGCTCGGTCCCGCACCAGGGCCCGGCCACGGAACTTCTCGCTGGGCTGGAAGACCCGGTCCTCGGAGAGCAGCGCGGCGATGTTCTGCTGGACGTCGGCCATGTCGGTCCTTCCTCCTGTTCCGGCTCCTGTTCTGGCCCCCGGAGTCTCGACCAGGCATCGTAGCCCGCGGCCTGGGCGTTCGGGGACCCGCCCAGCCCTGCGCGGCACGTCCGAACGGCCCGGGGCGAGGATGGGGCCGAGGGCCGGCATCACGCCGGGCCCCTGCCGGCTGCTGAGTGCCCGGCCCCCTCGAGGAGCCGGACCGCACGGGTGCTTGCATCCGTGCCTGGGAGGGGCCAGCATCGTGCCTACGGGGCCGCCATGAGGCGGCCTCGGAGCCTGTCGGGGGAAGGAGGCCCGGGGTGGCCATGTACGAGGCGTACTGCGTCAAGTGCCGCGCCAAACGGGAGTTCGAGGGAACGGTCGTCGAGCTCAAGAACGGCCGCAAGGCCGCTCAGGGCACGTGTCCGGTGTGCGGCACCAAGGTGATGCGGATCCTGGGCAAAAGCGCGTCGTAGCTCCTACGGCCGGCCGGGCCGAGGACCGGCCGTTGCCCGGCCCGGCCCTGGCAGAGGCCCGGGCCCTAGCTGAGGCCCGAGAGCAGCTGCTCCGGCGTAAAGACCGTCGGCCCGGCGCTCCGCTGGTGCCGGTTGACCAGGTCGGCCACCGAGGTCTCCTCGAAGACCCGCTGAATGGCGCGGGCCACCTCCCCCCAGAACCCCTGGAGGCCACACCTGGAGTCGGCGAAGCACGTGTGGTCGGTGGGCTCGAGACAGAACATCGGGTAGAGCTGGCCTTCGATCGCATCGGCGATCTGGGCCACGGAGATCTCGGAGGGGTCCCGGGCCAGGCGACACCCCCCGCCCGCCCCCCGGAAGCTCTCCACGAGCCCAGCCTTGTGGAGCGCCCCCAGCTGCTGCTCGAGGAACCGAAGGGGGATCTGCTGAGCGGTGGCGATCTCCCGAGCGGGGACCAGCGAGGGGCTGGCTCGGCGCAGGGCGAGCTCGATCATCGCGCGCATGGCGTATTCGAGCTTCTGGGAGATCTTGAGCACGTCAGAGCCTCGTTCTTGCAGCGTAGGGACGGGGTCGAGGGGTGTCAACGAGGCTGCGGGCCCTCGTCCCAGCCGGCCCGCCGCCGCGACGGTGAACGCCCCGACTAGACTCGGGTTGTGCTTCCCGTCGCCGCGCCCGCGCCCGCGCTCAACTCACCGCAAGTCCACAGGAGCCCGATGCGCCGGCCGCTGATCGTGGCCTCCAATCGGGGCCCGGTCACGTTCGAGCCCGGCGAGGACGGGGAACTCGTGCCGCACCGAGGTGCCGGCGGACTGGTCACCGCGCTGATCGGGGCGATGCACGAGGCCGAAGGGCTCTGGGTGGCGGCCACACGATCCGACGGCGATCGCGAGATGGTGGCACGCAGCGAGGACGCCCGGATCGATCTCAAGCCGTTCGGCTCGCCGTACCGCGTTCGATACCTGGACATCCCACCGGACGTCTACGACGCCTACTACAACGGGGTCTCCAACGGGATGTTGTGGTTCGCCCACCACTACCTGTGGGACACCGTCCGGTCTCCGGCGTTCGGGGATCACGAGCGGTCGGCCTGGGACAGCTACGTCGAGGTCAACCGCCGCTTCGCAGAGGCCCTGGCCGAGGAGGGCGTCGCCGCCGCGGACGAGCCCGCCTACCTCATCCAGGACTACCACCTCGCGCTCGTGCCCAGGTTCCTGCGCGAGCTGAGACCGCAGGCTCTGATCGCGCATTTCTCGCACACGTCGATCGCGGGCCCCACGTATTTCCGGATGCTGCCGGACGAGGTCCACGACCAGCTCCTGCACGGGATGCTCGGGGCCGACGTGTTGGGCTTCCACTCACCGGCGTGGGCCGAGAACTTCATGCTCTCGGCGCGCCAGCTCGCCGGCGCCCGGGTCGACCTGGCCCGGTCCCGCGTGGTGGTCGGCGGCCGGCACGTCGCCGTGCGGACCCACCCGATCTCGGTCGACGGGGCCGCGATGCGCCAGGCGGCGGGCGGCCCGGAGGTTCGGGCGTTGCGCAGGGACCTCGCCCGGTGGCGGGGCGACCAGCGGCTCATCCTTCGAGTCGACCGGCTCGAGCTGACGAAGAACATCGTGCGCGGGTTCCACGCCTACGAGATGTTGCTGCGGCGAGCTCCTTCCTGGCGAGGCCGGGTGCGCTTCCTGGCGATGTTGTCGCCCTCGCGCGGGGAGGTCCCCGAATACCGTGAATACGGGGAGACCGCTCTGGCGGAGGCCGACCGGATCAACCGGGAACTCGGTGACGACGGGTGGACCCCGATCGAGGTCCGGCTGGCCGAGGACTACCCGGGAGCGCTCGCCGCCTACGGGTTGTACGACGTGCTCTTCGTCAACCCGGTGATCGACGGGATGAACCTCGTGGCGATGGAGGGGCCCGTGCTCAACCGCCGGCAGGGGGTCCTGGTGCTCTCGCGCAACGCCGGGGCGTTCGGCCGGCTCGGGCGGTATGCCGTTCCCGTGAACCCGTTCGACCTCGGCGAGATGTGCGACGCGCTTCAGACCGCGCTCGAGATGCCGATCGACGAACGGACGCGACGAGCTCGTGGGCTCTCCCGCTTGGTGTTGTCCAATCCTCCCGAGCGATGGGTCAGGGAGCAGTTGGAGGACCTGGAGCGGGCGCGACGTCGCCGGCTCGAGGCGGTCGGCCGACGGACCCCACGTGGGCAGCTGAGCGCCTAGGGCGCTGCCTGGGCGTAGTCCTGACCGAGGTTGATCACGAGTTGGACGCCCTCTTCGACCTCCTGGTCGGAGGGCAGGCGAGCCACGCGGATCGTGGTGCTGATCCGCCGGAACGCCCGGCTGTTGGCGAGGAACTCGGCCTCGATCCGATCTCCGCGGCTCACGAAGTAGATCGTGGTGGTCGAGGAGATCGCCGGCGCGGTGGCCGGCTCGAGCGCCTCGTAGTCGAACAGGTCCACGAGCCTGCTGGTGGTGTCGCCGGCCAGACCGTCCACCCCCGCGGCGTTCAACACCTGGATGATCGTGCCCGCGACCGTGGGGCTCGGCTGATCCGTCGGCGGAGCCGTCTCGGTGGGTGAGGCCGACGGCGAGGTGGTGACCGTCGGGCCGCCGTCGTCGGGGAGCACGCCGGTTCCGCCGCTGCCCGGGCTCGTGCCGAACGCCTGGTTGATGATGAACACCCCACCCACCACGAGAGCCACGATGATCGCGAACCGGATCGTGCTGGCGGCCATGGAGAGGACGAAGCTCCTGTTCGTCGGCGGCTCGTGCCGGCCCATCCTACCCGGGAGACGCGGACCGCCCAAGCCGACGGGCCAGTCGAGCCACTCGGCGGGTATCGCGCAGGCGGCGGAGCCGGCCCACCAGGGCGGGGTCGAACGCCAGGGCCTCCGGCAGATCGAGCGCGCCGACCAGCACCTGGTGATACCGCGTCGGGCTGATGCCGAGGTGTTCCCGGATGGCGCGTTCCTTGGACCACCCGGGAACCCGCCCCGATCGTTCGAACTCGAGCACGAGCCGAGCCAGCTCGTCCAGGCCCGGGTTCGAAGTGGTCCCGGTGACGACGCTCACGGTCCGGAGGCTACCAACGGCCTCCGACGTCCACCCGGTCCGTTCATCCGGCAAGCGCCCGGATCTGGCGGACCGCGACGGTCACGGCGGCCAGGTCGCTGACCTCCTCGAGCACGAGCCCCCGCATGAAGCGCCCGAGTCGCCGCATCGGGTCCTCGTGGTCCCGGACGAACGCCTCCACCGCCTCGTCCACCGACCGCCCTTCGGCGCCCGCCAGCACGCGCTCCGCCAGGCGGCGGCGGGCCGTGAGCAGGTCGTCCTCGACCGCCTGGAGGGCCCATCTATGCCACCGCGTCGTGGCCGGGACCTCGGAGAGCCGCGACTCGAGCCAGTCGATGAACGCGACCTCGCCGACGGCGAAGAAGGCCCGCGTCACCTCCTCGACCGGTCGCTCCGACGAGGCGGCCACGCTCACGACGTTCGGGCCGTGGGCCAGGAAGGGCTCCACGACGTGCCGCCGAGCCACGTCCTCGGGGACCCCCGAGTCCATCAGGCTCCAGGCCTCCCGCTCGCGCTGCGTCCGCCACGCGTCGGGCGCGGCCTCGAGGAGCGTCGAGGTGAACCGTTCGAACGGTTCCCGGTGCGCCTCGATCTCGCGACCGAGACGGCCGGGGGCGTTCTGGAGGTACCAGCGGGCGTTCGTTTCCACGAGTCGATCGACGCCGCTCATCAGCCGGTCGAGCAGTGGCGGGTCGAGCGTTCCGAACAACGCCTCGATGGCTTCCCATCGCTCAACGGCGCCGGTGACGTCCCGGGCGATGCGGTAGGCGCGGACCACGTCGGCCGGCTCGGCGCCGCTCTCGCTCACGACCCGCGACACGAACGTGATCCCCATCGAGTTCACGACGTCGTTGGCGACGAGCGTCGCCACGAGCTCGCGCCGCAGCGGGTGTTCGGAGAGCAGGTGGTCGAACCGCTCGACCAGCTTCGCCGGGAAATACGCGCGGAGGTCGTTTCTCAGGTGGAGCGAGTCCGGGAGCGACGACGCGAGGAGCGAGTCGCTCAGGCTCTGCTTCGCGTAGGCCAGCAGGACCGCGAGCTCGGGCCGAGCCATCCCGCTCCCGGCCCGGCGGCGCTCGGCCATCTCCTCGCCGCCGGGGAGCGCCTCCAACGCGCGGTCGAGCAGCCCCGCCGCTTCGAGCGACTGCATCAGGTCCTCGAACGCCTCCATACGTCCGGCCGAGAGGTCCGACTCTTGCGACAGGATCTGCGCCTGGAGGAAGTTGTCGTGCAACACGTGGCGGACCACGTCTTGCTCGACCTCCTGGAGCAGCCGGTTGCGCTGCTCGAGCGTGAGCTCGCCGCGCTGCATGGCCCGCCCGAGGAGGATCTTCAGGTTGACCTCGTGGTCGGAGCAGTCCACGCCGCCCGAGTTGTCGATGAAGTCGGTGTTGATCCGGCCTCCGCCCAGGGCGTATTCGACTCGGGCCCGCTGGGTGAACCCGAGGTTCCCGCCTTCGGCGACGACACGGCAACGCAGGTCGGATCCGTCCACCCGGAGCCCGTCGTTCACCCGGTCGCCCACGTCCGCGTGGGACTCGGTGGACGCCTTGACATATGTGCCGATGCCGCCGTTGTAGAGCAGGTCGACGGGCGCGCGCAGGATCGCGCGGATCAGCTCGTTCGGTTCGAGCTCGGTCTGCTCGATCCCCAGCGCGAGCCGCGCTTCCGGCGAGATCGGGATCGACTTGGCAGAACGGGGCCAGACACCGCCCCCCCGCGAGATCTTCGACCGGTCGTAATCGTCCCAGCTCGACCCCGGCAGCTCGAACAGGCGGCGGCGTTCGGCGTGCCCGACGGCGGGGTTCGGGTTCGGGTCCACGAACACGTGCCGATGGTCGAACGCCGCCACCAGGCAGATCTGCCGCGAGTGGAGCATCCCGTTGCCGAACACGTCGCCCGACATGTCGCCGATCCCGACGACCGTGAACGGCTCGTTGATCACGTCGGTGCCGATCTCGCGGAAGTGGCGTTTGATCGATTCCCAGGCGCCTCGAGCCGTGATCCCGAGCTTCTTGTGGTCGTAGCCGGCGGACCCGCCGGAGGCGAAGGCGTCGCCGAGCCAGAACCCGTGTTCGGCCGCCACAGCGTTCGCGATGTCGGAGAACGTGGCCGTCCCTTTGTCCGCGGCCACCACCAGGTAGGGGTCGTCTTCGTCGTAGACCAGCACGTGGTCGGGGTGGACGACGCCCCCGTCGACGAGGTTGTCCGTCACGTCCAGCAAGCCGTGCATGAACGCGACGTATTGCCTCGAGACCTCCTCGCGCAGCGCCCGCGGCTCCGTGATCTGGCGTTTGAGGACGAACCCGCCCTTCGATCCCGTCGGCACGATCACCGCGTTCTTGACCATCTGGGCCTTCATGAGGCCGAGGACCTCGGTGCGGTAGTCCTGGCGGCGATCGGACCAGCGAATGCCGCCTCGGGCAACCTTGCCGCCGCGGAGATGGATGCCCTCCACCTCGGTCGAGTACACGAAGATCTCGTACAGCGGGGTGGGCTTCGGCATCTCGGGGACGGCGGCGGAGCGAAACTTCATCGAGAGCGTCGTCGTCCGCGGCTTGTAGGCGTTGGTCCGCACGGTGGCGTCGATCACACCCAGCGCGTTGCGCAGGATGCGATCCTGCTCCAAGGAGACCACCGCGTCGAGGTCTGCCAGGAGGCGCTCGCGGACCGACTCGGCGACCTCGGGATCGCGTGAGCTCGCCGGGTCGAATCGCTCCTCGAACAGCCGAACGAGGTTCGCGGCGATGTGCGGATGGGTGGCGAAAGCCTCGTTCTTGTATTCGACCGGGAAGCTCGCGTTCACCCGATGGTGGTACTTGCGGTAAGCGCGGAGGATCTGGACCTGCCGCCAGTCCAGCCCCGCCGTCACGACGAGACGGTTCAGGGAGTCGAGCTCGCACTCCCCCTTCCACACCGCCACGATCGAATCGGCGATCCGCGTGCCCGTGGCCTCGACGTCCAGAGGATGGTGATCGGTACCCAGGACTCCGAAGTCGTGCAGGTACCGCTCTTCGTCTCCCGGAAGCTGCGTGGGGATCTCCTCGACGACCCGCAGCCCGAGCGACTCGAGGGTCGGGACGAAGTCGGAGAGTTGGATCTTCCCGCCGATCTTGTAGAGGCGAACCCGTGTCAGCGTGACGCCATCGTGGGTCTCGTTCGACAGCCCGACGATGAAGGGTTCGCCGCTCGCGTCGAGCTCCTCGAAGCGCAGGACGTCGCCCGCGGCCAGCTCGACGGGGGTGATCGCCCGGTAGTGCTCCGGGAAGCGATGGGCCCAGCGCTCGAACAACACCCGGGCGCCTTCGGTCCCGTGGCGTTTCGCCAGGTGCTCGTGCAGGCGGTCCTCCCACGTCCGCGCGATCTCGACGACCTCGTGCTCGAGCCCGTCGAAGGAAACCTCCGGGATCTGGCCCACGGCCACGTGAACCGTGAAGTGGAGCTGAGCCAGACCGCTCTCGCCGAACTCGAGGTGCTCGTCGATCGAGGACCCCCGGAACCGGCGCAGGAACAGCTCCTGCAGACGCTGGCCGACCTCGGCGTTGTACCGGTCCTTGGGAAGCGCCACGAGCAGCGAGACGCTCCGCCCGTACAGGTCTCGACGAACGAACAGCCGGACGTGCTGCTGCTCCTGGAGATGGAGCAGCCCCGTCACCTGGGACCGGATCTCCTCCGCCGACGCCGCCAGGAGCTCGTCCTTCGGGAAGCTCTCGAAGATCGAGACGATGGCCTTGTAGTCGTGTGATCCCTCGAACAGATCCTCCGCCTCCAGGATCTGCTTCAGCTTCCGGGCCAGGACCGGCGTCTTGCTCGCCGGCTCCATGTACGCCTTCGAGGTGAACAACCCGATCATCCTGGACTCGCCGATGATTCGGCCGTCTGGCGAGACCTTGCGGACGCCGATGTAGTCCATCCGCGCCCGCCGGTGGACCGTCGACGGGCGGTTGGTCTTGGAGTAGATCAGCTGGTCGCCGCCCTCGATCCTGGCGCGCAGGTTCGGCTCGATCCGGGAGAGCAACACGGGGTTCTCGTACGCCGACCACCCGGACTTCGACAGGATCCCCAGACCACTCCCGGGCACCGCCGTGAGGGCTCGTCCGTCGGGGGTGTCCAGCAGGTCGTATTCGCGGTAGCCGAGGAACACGAAGTTCAGGTCGAGGAGCCACTGGAGGAACGCCACCGTCTCCTCGACCTCATCGGCCGGGTAGACGGCCGACCCGGCCCGGGCGATCTCGATCATTCCGCGGAGCGCATCCTGCATGGGGCCGAAGTCGCGCACCGCGAGCAGGACGTCCCCGAGGATCCGGCGGATGGTGTCTTCGAGGTCCCCGGCCTCCGACGACGGAAGCCGGCGCTCGACCTCGAAGTGCATCACCGACTCGCGCGTGACCGCTTCGCGGACCGGGACGACCCGGTGGATGCGGCCTTCCGGGCTGCGCTCCAGACCGAGCACGGGGTGGATGGCCCTGCGGATCTGGAGGCCTCGAGCCTCCAGCTCCTCCTCCACCGAGTCGAACAGGAACGGCGCGTCCACGCAGTTGGTCTGGAGCACCGTGCCGAGCGCCTGGAAGCCGTCTTCGGCCACGCTCGGGGTGAAGACCCGCACGGCCACGTCTCGCGGCTTGCGATCGTCGGCCAGCTCGAACGCGCAGCGGATGAGGCCGGCCAGACCGTCCGACCCGACCTGGGCCAGGTCGTCAGGGGCCAGCCGCCGGGTGAACGCCTCGGCGAACGCGGCCAGGACCTCCACCCGTTCCGGAGGGACCGCGGACGCGATCCGCTCGACCACCCCGTCGAGCGCCGTCCGGGATGCCGGAGCGGCCTCGTCCGTCGCGCTCACCGAGCCATCGTACCCTCACCCCTCCTCCGGCCCCCTCCTCGGCCTCGCCGCGTGCGGACTTCACTCTGCGCCCCCAGATGCCGACCAGTAAGGAAAGGAGCGGCCGGCACGACCGGCCGGCGTCGTCATGCTCGACCTCGAGCCAGGAGACCCCCGGACACCGCTGGACGACGAGTTCCGTTCGGTCGCCCAGCTCCGGTTCCTCCACGGGCTCGCGCCGCGGCTGAACGCGCTCGGGGACGTCGAAGCCATCGCCGCGGTCATCACGGACGAGCTGCGGACCCTGATCGACTACCACAACTGCCGCATCTACCTGCTCCAGGACGAAGGCGTGACGTTGTGGCCGGTCGCGTTCCGCGGATCGCTCGGCGAGTACGAGAGCGAGACGCTCGACGAGCTGGTCACCGTGGTGGGCGAGGGGATCACCGGCCACGCCGCGCAGACCGGATCCACGTACTACGCGCCCGACGCCCTGCAGGACCCGGTCGCGGTGCAGATCCCCGGCACATCCGAGATCGACGAATCCATCCTCGCCGTTCCGCTGTCGATCGGCGACCGTGTCATCGGCGTGATCGTGCTCTCCAACCTCGGGATCGACCAGTTCGACCAGGAGGACGTCCGCGTCCTCGAGGTCCTCGCCTCGCATGCTGCCGTCGCGTTCGAGAACGCCCGACTCCTGGAGCAGGAACGCGAGGCGGCGAGGACGGCCGCGGCCTTGCTCGGCCTGTCCCAGGCCCTGACCGGGGCCCGCGACGTGTCCCAGGTCCTGGAGCGGGTGACGGCCGCCGTCCCGTCGTTGATGGAGGTGGATGCGGTCCTGGCGTACCTGCGGGACTCGCAGACGGGCGAGTTCTTCATCGCGACCCATCGCGGATTGCCAGAGCGACGGCGCTCCGACATCGAACGAATCGATCCGTCGATGGCCGCCTCGCTGCTCACGTCGGTGACCCACCCGTTCCAGCTCGTCCCGGACGACCTCGCGTGGGTCCCACGCGAGTACCTGTTCTTCGAGGAGCTGCGGGCGTCGTTGGTGATCCCTCTGCGATGGGAGTCGGCCGAGCTCGCCGTGGTCATCGCGGTGGCCCGGGACGCCGAGACGAGATTCTCCGACCGCGACCTGACGCTCGCCCGCGGTATCGGCGACATCGCTTCGCTCGCCCTGGGCAGCGCCCGGCGGTTTCACGAGCTCGAGAGGTTCCATGAGCTCGTGAACAGCCTGGACGCCATCTTCTGGGAGGCCGAGCCGCGTAGCCTCCGCTTCACCTTCCGCTCACGCAAGGCCTCCACGGTGCTCAGCGGAAACGGCTCGGCGGCCTGCTGGGGCGATCACGTTCACCCCGACGATCGCGCGCAGGCGGTGAGCGCGTTGCGGGGGAGCATCGCCACGCCGGGACACGAGCTGAGCCTGGAATATCGAGCTGCCGGCCGCGAGGCGGACCCCATGTGGCTGCGGGACCTCGTGCACGTCACGACGTCGCCGGAAGGGGAACCCGTCGTGCGGGGGCTGATCGTCGACATCACCGCTCGCAAGCAGGCCGAGGAGGCGCTTCGCCGCAGCGAGCAGAAGTACTCGGAGGCCTTCCGCCGGGAACGCGAGGCGACGCAGCGCCTCCGAACGCTGGACGAGATGAAGAACATGTTCCTCCAGGCGGTCTCGCACGATCTGCGGACGCCGCTGACCTCGATCCTCGGCTCGGCTGTCACCCTCGAACACGCCGGGCTCGACATCCCCCGCGGCGACGCGATGGATCTGTTGCGGCGCATCGCCGCCAACGCGCGGAAGCTGGAACGTCTCCTGTCGGACCTCCTCGACCTGGACCGCCTGCAGCGCGGGATCGTGTCTCCGCAGCGTCGGCAGGTGGATGTCTCCGAGCTGGTCACCCAGGTGGTCCACGAGTCCGATCTTCTCGCCGGACGGCAGGTCGACCTGGAGGCCGGCTCGGTGGTTGCGAACGTGGACGCCGCCAAGGTCGAGCGGATCGTGGAGAACCTCATCGCGAACGCCGGGAGGCATACCTCCGCGGACGTCCCGTTGTGGATCCGCGTCTACGGTCAGGACGACGGCGTCCTCATCGCGGTGGACGACGCCGGACCCGGCATCGCCGACGACTTGAAGGAAGCCGTCTTCGAGCCGTTCCGCAACGGAGACCAGGTCCCGAGTCCCTCGCCCGGCATCGGCATCGGGCTGTCGCTGGTCGCACGGTTCGCCGAGCTCCACGGCGGCCGCGCCTGGGTGGAGGACCGGCCGGGGGGCGGATCGTCGTTCCGCGTTTTCCTGCCTCACGCGGCCTGAATCGCCACGAGATCCGCCGGCCGTACGGCGCGTGTGGACCGGCGTCCGGTAAGGGTGAGGGCCGGGAGGCGGTGGGGGACTGAACCTCCCGGCCCTCGTTGTCGGGGTGCGATGGACTTATCCCGACACCCGTGGGCGGCCCGGGCTCGACGCCGTCGGCGGAGCCTCGAACCCCCGATTCAGATGAACAACGTCACGGCGTGTTGTGCCTCCATGAGCATCGTGGTGGCTCCGGCCGGCTCCGCGAGCCCGTCGATCATGTCCTCGCGCCTCAGGCCGAGCAGATCCATCGTCATCTGACACGGCACCAGCTTCACCCCGAGATCGACGGCCATCTCCAGGAGCTCGCCCGGGCTGGCGACCTGGTGGTCCTTCGCCAGACGCTTCATCATCGCCGGTCCGGCACCGGCGAAGTTCATCTGACCCAGCTTGAGATGGTCGATGCCGGGTCGATCCATCATCGCCATCATCTTCTGCATCCAGTTGTCGCCGGTGATCCGACGGTTGTCCTTC
>DATHVC010000260.1:0-8015 GCA_035461565.1 Actinomycetota bacterium | reverse complement strand
CGGCCTGACCGCCGACCGGGTCCTGGCGGCGCTCGCCGAGCTCGAGGTCAACGGCGTCGTGGTGCTCGGAGAGTTCCGGCCAGGTGGTGTCGAGCGCGAATGGTGCGACGTCCAGGTCCTGCGCTCGCTGAGGCGCCGGTCGCTCGCGGCATGGCGGCGGGAGGTCGAGCCGGTGGACCCGGCCGCGCTCGGTCGGTTCCTGCCCGAGTGGCACGGGGTGACGCGCCCCCGGGGAGGCCCGAACGCGCTCGTCGAGACGATCGAGCAGCTGCAGGGGGCGGCGATCCACGCCTCTATCCTGGAGACGGACGTCTTGCCGGCCCGGGTCCAGGGATACCGGCCGGCGGCGTTGGACGCGTTGTGCGCGAGCGGCGACGTGGTGTGGATGGGCACCGGCGGTGTGGGAGCGGACGACGGGCGGGTCACGCTCGCCTTCCGCGACCGGCTCCGGCTCGTTGCTCCCCCGGTCCCCGAGGAGCGGCCCGAGGGTCCGATCCACGCGGCCCTCCGCGAGCACCTGCGGTCCCAGGGCGCCTCGTTCTGGCCGGAGCTGGCCGCGGCGGCCGCCGTCGCCGACGAACGCGCCGTGCTCTCGGCATTGTGGGACCTGGTCTGGGGCGGCGAGGTGACCAACGACACGCTCGCCCCGCTCCGGTCGTTCGTCGCCGCGCGGCCGCGGCGGGCTCGGCCCGCGGTCCGTCCTCGGCCCGGCGCGCTGCGGCGGACGGGCCCGGCCGCGGCAGCCGGGCGGTGGTCGCTCGTCGATCCACTCCTCGAGCCCGCGGCCTCGCCGACCGAATCGGCGTACGCTCGCGCCACCCAGCTGCTCGAGCGTCATGGGGTCCTGACCCGGGAAGCCGTCCTGGCCGAAGGGGCGTCGGGCGGGTTCGCCGGGGTCTACGGGGTCCTCCGGGCGCTCGAGGAGTCGGGCAAGGCGCGCCGCGGGTACTTCGTCGACGGGCTCGGCGCGGCCCAGTTCGCCGCCCCCGGCGCCGTCGACCACCTTCGGGCGCTGCGCGAACCCGATCCGGCGCGTGTCGTGACGCTCGCCGCCGCCGATCCGGCCCAGCCGTACGGGGCGGCCCTGGCCTGGCCCGAGAGCGCCGGGCGGCCCGCCCGGACGGCCGGCGCCTACGTCGTGCTCTCCGACGGCGTCCCCGTCGCGTTCCTCGAACGAGGCGCGAGAAGCGTCCTCACGTTCGAGAAGGGTTCCCCGGCCGATTGGGCCGACGCCCTGGCCTCGCTGGTCAAAGACGGACGCATCCGGCGGATCGAGCTCGCCCGGATCGATGGGGAACCGGCCGGGTCGTCCCCCGTGGCGGGCGCGCTCCGGGAGGCCGGGTTCGTCGACGGCTACCGAGGGCTGGTGCTCCGAGGGTGACTCACGCCGACCGGCGGCCGGTCCGGTCGGCGGCCGCGTGGACGCCCAGTCGGTACGATCCGCTCAGTGTCCGATCCGGGCGGCCCGAACGACTCCGGCGCAACCCAGACCGGCGCGCCGGGCGAGCTCGAGCGGCTCCGTCAGCGCGTCGCGGAGCTGCGCGAGATGCAGGAGCGGTTCCGCGTGCTCGTCGAGCAGGTCCCCGTCGTCACCTACGTCGACGCCGTTCGCCCCGATCCCGCCACACTGTACGTGAGCCCGCAAGTGGAGGGGCTGCTCGGCTACCGGCCGGACGAGCTCGTCGCCGGGCCCTCCACCTGGCCGGACCTGATCCACCCGGACGACCGCGACCGCGTCCTCACCCTCTCGAAACAGGCCCAAGACGCGGAGGGCGTGTTCGACGCGGAGTACCGGATGGTCGGCAAAGACGGACGTCAAGTGTGGGTGCACGATCGCGCCGTCCTGATCCGGGACGACGAGGGGCGGCCGCGGCTGTGGCAGGGCGTCTGGATCGACGTCACCGATGCCGAACGCACGCGCGATCTCGAAGGGGAGCTCATCGCCGAGCGCAAGCAGGCGGCCGAGCTCCGGGCGATCGACCAGGCGCAGAACACGTTCCTCGCGGCCGTCTCGCACGATCTGCGGACGCCGCTCGCCGCCATCCTGGGCCTCGCGACCACGCTCGAGCAACATTCGCTCGAGCCGGACGAGACGAAGGACCTCGCGGCGCGGATCTCGGCGAACGCCCGGCGCCTGGACCGGATGGTCACCGACCTGCTCGATCTGGACCGACTCTCGCGCGGGGTCCTCGAACCCGTGTTGTGGCCCGAGGACCTCGGTGCGCTCGTCGCGAGGATGGTCGAGGAGTCCGATCTCGCCGGACGGATCGTCGCGGTCCAATCGGATCGGGTCGTCGCCGAGGTGGATGCGGCGAAGGTCGAACGCATCGTGGAGAACCTTCTCGCGAACGCGGCCCGTCACACGCCGCCGGACGCGCACATCTGGATCTCGGTGGCGGCCGACGACGGCGGGGTGTTGCTGACCGTGGAAGACGACGGGCCGGGCGTCCCGGAGGCCGAACGGGCCGCCGTGTTCGAGCCGTTTCGGCGGTCCGCCACCGCGATGCCCACGCGCGGCGCCGGCATCGGGCTGGCGCTGGTGGCGCGGTTCGCGCAGCTGCACGGCGGGCGGGCGTGGGTTCAGGAGCGGACGGGGGGTGGAGCGTCGTTCCGCGTCTGGCTCCCGGCGTCGCCGCGCACCGGGGGCGGCGAGCTCAGGCGCTGACCTCCTCGAGCGGCTGGTCGCCTGCCAGCCACGAATACGCCTCCTCCTCCTGGGCGAAGTGCAGCCGCAGGATGGCGTGCAGGCCGTACAGCACTCGGCGAAGGTCCACCAGATCCACCCCGGTCGCGCCCTGGTCGGGGAGATCCGAGAGCAGGTGCCCGTACACACGGGAGAGGTGTTCGATCTCCATGTGGGCGCGTTCCATCGACCCCATGGGGTCTTCGCCGCCCATCATCCGGGCGACCACCGGATACACGGCCGACTCCTCGTCGCGTTCGTGCTGCGGCAACCGCTCGAGCAGGAAGAAGCGGATCCGCTCGAGCTCCTCCGAGGTCTGCTCGGGCGTCATCCGGTCGAGGCGGTCCGCCACCGCCCGGATGCGTGCGAGCTCCGGGGCGAACTCGCGATGTTCGGCCTGGAACCGATCACCGACGTGGGACCCGGGTCCCGCCGTCTGCCGGCTGCGGCGGTCCCCGCGCAGGGCCCGCAGGGCGTTCAGGATCACGGCGACGTCGATCCCTTCCTGCACGAGCGCCCCGGCCACGGGCGCCAACAGCCCGAACGCCGCGAAGAACATGGCCGCGAACGACATCCCCATGCCCGCCAGCACGCTCTGCAGGGCGATGCGACGGCTGCGGCGCGCGATCCGCAGCGCTTCGGCCACCCGGTCGAGCCGATCCACCACCAGCACCACGTCGGCGGCCTCGCTCGAGGCGGTGGCGCCGCGAGCGCCCATCGCGACGCCCACGTCCGCCGCGGCGAGCGCCGGTGCGTCGTTGACGCCGTCACCCACCATGACGGTCACGCCGCCCTCTCCCTCGGCACGAACGGCGTCCACCTTGTCCGCCGGGTCGCGCTCGGACAGGATGCGGTCCACGCCGATCGAGATCCCGACCGACTCGGCCACGTCGGCATGGTCGCCGGTGACCATCACCACCCGCCGGATGCCGGCGCGCCGCAACGAGCGGATCACGCGCGGCGTGTCGGGACGGATGGGATCGTCGAGGATCAGCGCGCCCGCCACGGCGCCGTCCACCGCCACGAACACGCACGACGACCCCTCCATGGCGGTCCGGCGGCGGACGTCACGGGCCCGATCGGGAAGCGCCTGTCCCTGCGCCACCCAGGCCCCCTTGCCGAGCGCGACCTTCCGGCCCTCGACGGAGCCGAGGATCCCCGAACCCCCCTCCTCGTGGACCTCGTCCGGGAAGGACAACGAGAGTCCGCGCGCGCGCGCCGCGCGAACGATGGCGCCGGCGAGCACGTGTGGGGACACCTGGTCCAACGAGGCGGCCAGCCGCAGGATCTCCTCGGGCTCCTCGTCGCCGAATGTCTCGATGTCGGCGAGCGCCGGGATGCCCGCGGTCAAGGTCCCCGTCTTGTCGAACAGCAGGACGTCGCCACGCGCGAGCGTCTCGAGCGCCCCGCCGCCCTTGATGATGATGCCGCGTCTGGCGGCCCGCGAGATGCCCGCCACGATCGCGATCGGCGCCGCCAGGATCAGGGGGCAGGGCGTCGCCACCACGAGGACCGCCAACGCCCGCACGGGCTCGCCCGTGAGCGCCCACGCCACCCCAGCGATCGCCAACGTGACGGGGATGAAGATCAACGCGTACCGGTCGGCGAGGCGGACGAACGGCGCCTTCTGGCGCTGGGCCTCCTCGACCAGCCGCACGATGCCGGCGTAGGTGCTCTCCGACGCGGTGGCCACCGCGGTCAGGTCGAAGGCGGGACCGGCGTTCACGGCCCCGCTCCGGATCGGCTCCCCGAACGTTCGCTGAACCGGACGCGATTCGCCGGTCAGCGCCGACTCGTCCAGGACACCAGCCTCCGCCTCGAGGATGCCGTCCACCGGGACGACCTCTCCCTGCTTCACCAACAACCGGTCCCCCTGCGCGACCTCCTCCACCGCCACCGATTGCAGCGTGTCGCCCGAGTACCGATGTGCGGTGCGGGGAGCGCGTTCCAGCAACGACGAGAGCTCGCGGTGAGCCCGGGCGTCGGCGAACTCCTCCAACGATCGTCCGGTGGCCAACATCGCGGCGATCACCGCACCGGCCAGATATTCCCCCAGGGCGAGCGCGCCGAGCATCGCCAGCAGGGCGATCAGGTCCACGCCGGCCTCGCGACGGAGGATGCCGCGCCCGACCTCCCAGGCGAGCGGGATCACGCCGACCACGGTCGTGGCCGCCCACGCCGCGTCTGCCGCGTCGTGCGATCCGCCCAGGTACAGCACGCCGCCCGCGGCGATGCCGACCAACGAGATCGCCAGGACGATCGAGCTGGGCGCGAGCCAGCGGCGGCGACCCGCCGGCGGCGTCATGTCCGCCTGAGCCGCGACCGCACGTGCGAGGTGAGCCCGATGTCGCGCATCGCCATGTGGAGCTCGTATCGGAGCTCCTCACCCGCGGCCTCGATCCGGCGTGTGAGCTCGGTGACGGTGTGGGCGGTCCCGGTCAGGGAGACCGACGTCGTCCCGACCTCGATCACGCCGTCGCGAACGGTGCCCTCGGCCACCTCCGCGACGCCCAGGGGGTGAGCCAGCACGAGCTCGACGCGGCCGGCACCGGCGGGGCGGACGAATCCGCGCTCGAAGTGGATCGGGGCCTGGTCGTCCAGGGACCAACTCCGCTGAGCGTAGAGGAGATACGGCTCGCCCGCGTGTTCGAAGCTCAGCTCCTCCCCGTAGGTGAACGGCTCGCCGCGTGGCCACTCACCGTCGCCCGACCCGCGCCACGTTCCGAGCAAGAAGGCCAGCTCCGAGAGGTCGGGATGCACGGCGAGCGCCATCGTCCGAACGCTACCACGCACCCCCGCGCGGACCCGGACCGGATGGACCGCTCGTCGGCGGACCCTCGACGGGTGCCGACTCCGCGGTTTCGAGGTGGCGCCGAGACCCGCTCGCGGAGGATGGGCGCCGACCCCGCGCCCCCTGACGGAGGCCGGGAATCCGGGCGTCCTGCGCTCGAGACGACGCTGGTAGCGTGGGGTGCGTCGTGCCACACGTCGTCCGGATCAACGTCACGCCGGTCAAGTCGACGGCATTGCATCACCCCGACCAGATCCGCCTGGAACGTTACGGGGCGGTCGGCGACCGGACGTTCTTCTTCGTCGACGGCCGGGGGCGGCGGTTCTCCGGCGCCACCAAGGCACCGATCCTGCCCATCCGCGCCATGTACGAACCGGAGCGGGAGTGGCTCGCGCTCGCCCTCCCCAACGGGATCGTCGTCTCCGGCAGCGCGGTTGCGGACGGCCGCTCGCTGGCCGTGGACTTCTACGGCCGAGACGTGCGGGCCAGGATCGTCGACGGGGACTTCGCTGAGGCCCTGACCGCGTACGCCGGGCACGAGGTGTTGCTGGCGCGAGCGGAGGAGGGTGAAGCCCTCGACGTGCGCCCGGTCACGCTGGTCTCCCTCGAGTCGGTGGCCGAGCTGGCGCGCCGGGGCGGGCACGACGGGTCGTTGTCCCCCGCGCGGTTCCGGATGACCTTCGAGGTCGAAGGTGTGGACGAGCCGCACGCCGAGGACTCGTGGCGCGCTCGGAGGTTCCGCGTCGGCGAGGCGCTGATCCGCATCGAGGACCCCGTGCCTCGCTGCGTCGTCACGACCCTGGACCCCTCGACCGGCCTTCGCGACTTCCCGACGCTTCGGGTGCTCCGGGGGTATCGACGAACCTCGTCCAAAGGCAACGTCCACTTCGGCGTCTACGCGGACGTCCTGGAGCCGGGGACGGTGCGCGTCGGCGACGAGCTCCAGGCCGTGTGATCCTGAGTCGGGCCGGAGGGCGATGTACAGTCGTGCCGCAGTCCTGAGGGCGCTTCCAGCGGAGGTTTCCCGTGCCCATTCGACGCTTCCCCGACGGCTTCGTGTGGGGAGCGGCCACCGCCTCGTACCAGATCGAGGGCGCGGCGGACGCCGACGGCCGAGGCGAGAGCATCTGGGACCGCTTCTCGCACACGCCGGGACGGGTGCGTGGGGGCGACACCGGCGATGTCGCCTGCGACCACTACCACCGCTACCGCGAAGACGTCGCTCTCATGGCGCAGCTCGGGCTGACGGCGTACCGGTTCTCGGTGTCGTGGCCGCGGGTGGTGCCCGAGGGGACCGGCCCCGTGAACGAGGCCGGACTCGATTTCTACGACCGGCTGGTGGACGAGCTGGTGGCCCACGGGATCGCCCCGCACGTGACCCTCTACCACTGGGACCTACCCCAGCGCCTCGAGGACGCTGGAGGTTGGCCGGTCCGCGCAACCGCGGAGGCCTTCGGCGACTACGTCCGACACGTGGCGGCCCGCCTCGGCGACCGAGTGAAACACTTCGCCACGCTGAACGAACCCAACATCGTGGCGGATCATGGCTACCGTTCCGGAGAACACGCGCCCGGGCGAACCGAACCCGCCGCGGCCCTGGCCGCCGCTCATCACCTGCTCGTCGGCCACGGGCTGGCCGTCCGGGCCCTCCGCGAGGAGGCCCCAGGCGCCTCGGCCGGGATCGTCCTGAACCTCGAGCCCAAACACCCGGCGACCGCGCACCCCCTCGACCTCGAGGCCGCGGCGGTGGCCCACGACCAAGTGAACCGGTGGTTCCTCGATCCGGTCGTTGGCCGCGGATACCCGGAGGAAGGGGTCCGGGCATGGGGATGGGATCGGCGAGAGATCCGCGACGGCGACGACCAGCTGGTCTCCCGTGAGATCGACTTCCTCGGCGTGAACTACTACTCGCGCTCGATCGTGCGGTCGCCCCTGCTCGAGCCTCTCTCGGCCGCGCCGGACAGGGAACGCACCGGCATGGGCTGGGAGGTGTACCCGGCGGGCCTGGTCGAGGTGCTCGAGCTGGTCACGTCCCGGACGGGGGACCTTCCTCTCTACGTCACGGAGAACGGCGCCGCCTATCCGGTCGACGGGCGCGACCCCACCCGCGATCCGGAGCGGGTCCACTTCCTCCACCGCCACCTCGACGCGGCGCTCACCGCGATCGAACGTGGCGTTCCGCTCCGCGGCTACTTCGTGTGGTCCCTGCTGGACAACTTCGAGTGGGCGCACGGGTACAACCCGAGGTTCGGCATCGTCCACGTGGACTACGAGAGTTTGGAGCGCCGCGTTCGGGACAGCGGGCGGTTCTGGGCGAGTGTGCCCCGCGACGGCCTTCCCGAGCTGGAGCCGGACGCCGTGGTGGCCTGACGGCCGCGACCCCCGCATGACGCCGCCATCGCCCCGGGCAAGGCGCGCGCTTCTCGGCGCGCCGAACGTAACGGCTGGGGAAGACGAGGTTCGATCGTTCATCCGGCGCTCTTCGTGTCCCCCACCGTCACCGGGTGCCTCCCGGTGGCACCTCCGGTCGACTCCCGGACG
>DATHVC010000259.1:0-4344 GCA_035461565.1 Actinomycetota bacterium | reverse complement strand
CCTCGGACTTCGTGCTCGTGACGGGGGACCGGGAACTCGCCCGGGCGGGCCGAACGGAGGGGATCGCCATCTCCGGGGTCGGCTGAGCCCTACAGCTCGACGCGGTAACGGACCGTGGGGCGCATCTCGCAGTCCACGCGTTCGGTCGTGACGGTGCCGTCGGGTTTCCAGCCGGCGATCTCGTAGAACCGGCGGGCCTGTTCGTTCGTTTCCAGCACCCACAACGTCGCGGTCCGGAACCCGCGATCGCGGAGATCGTCCATCGCGTGGTCGAACAACGACCGCCCGAGGCCCGTCCCGACCCGATCGGGATCCAGGTAGATCGCGTAGAGCTCGGCGGTCTTGGCGTCGGCGTCCGCGTCCTGGCTCGGCCCGGTCACGGCGAACGCCACCGGGCGCCCGCCGTCGTCGGCCACCCAGGTGCGCCACTCCGGCATCGGCGACTCGAGGCTCTGCCGGTGCTGCTCGAGCCGTTCGTCGACCGTCAGGCCGTCCAGATAGTCGTCGGTGAGCTGACCACGGTACGCGGCCTGCCAGGACCGGACGTGGATCTCGGCGATCGCTCGGGCGTCTTTGGGTTCGGCCTCGCGGATACGGAGGGCCATGTGCCCAGGCTACGCGCCCGGCGCTCCGGCGTCTTCACCCTCCCGGGGATGGAGCAGCCCGTAGAGGTACCCGTCCACGAGCGCCTCCCAGGACGCCTCGATGATGTTCTCCGAGACGCCCACGGTAGTCCATTCGCGCTGCCCGTTGGACGTGTCGATCAGGACTCGCACCACCGCGCCGGTCCCGTGGGTCTCGTCGAGGACGCGGACCCGGAAGTCCTCGAGCACGATGTGCTCCAGTTCGGGATATTCGTTCGTCAACGCCTTCCGCAGCGCGTTGTCCAGCGCCCCGACAGGACCCTGCCCTTCGGCGCTTTCGATGTGGCGCGTCCCGTTCGTGCGGACCTTGACGGTCGCCTCGGCCAGCGGCGGCTCGCCGTCGCCGACGCGTTCTTCGACGTGCACGCGGTAGCTCTCGATCTTGAAGAACGGCTGGGTCCACCCCTCCGCACGGCGCATCAGGAGCTCGAGCGAGGCGTCGGCCACCTCGAACGAGTACCCGCGCGCCTCGCGGTCCTTGAGCTCGGCCAGCACCTTGGGCACCGCCGCTTCGGGGAGCTCGACGCCGAACTCCACGGCCTTCATTCGGAGCGTGGCCGCGCCGCCGAGGTCGCTCGCCACCACCCCGCGGTGGTTCCCCACGGTCTCCGGCGACACGTGTTCGTACGCGCGCGTGAGCCGGGCCACGCCGCTCGCGTGCAGCCCGGCCTTGTGCGTGAACGCGTACCGGCCGGAATAGGGCTGGCGAGAGTCCGGCGCGACGTTCGCAACCTCGGCCACGTAGTGCGAGACCTCGGTCAGGCGCTCGACGGCGCCGTCGGGGAGGCAATCGGCGCCCATCTTCAGGACCAGGTTCGCCGCGATGGGGATGAGGTCGGCGTTGCCCGTTCGTTCGCCGTAGCCGTTGACGACGGCCTGCACCTGGTGCACACCGTGTTCGACCGCGACCAGTGAGTTCGCCACGGCGCACCCGGTGTCGTTGTGAACGTGGATGCCGAGTGGCGTCTGAACTTGTGGCGCAACGGCGTCCACCGTCTCGGCCACGTCGAACGGCAACATGCCACCGTTCGTGTCGCAGAGCACGAGGCGCTCCGCGCCGGCCTCCTCGGCCGCGACCAGCACGGCCACGGCGAACTCGGGGTTCGAGTGGTAGCCGTCGAAGAAGTGTTCGGCGTCGAAGAAGACCCGTCGGCCCTCCCGCCGCAGGAACGCGATCGAGTCGTGGACCATCGCCACGGCCTCGCCGAGGTCGGTCCGGAGCGCCTCGGTGACGTGGAGGTCCCACGACTTGCCGACGAGGCAAACGACCTCGGTCCCCGCGTCGAGGAGGTTCCGCAGCACCGCCGAGTCCTCGGCGCGCTCCCCGGCCTTGCGGGTCATGCCGAACGCCGTGAGGGTGGCCTCGTCGAGACGCTCTTTCGTGGCGAGCCGGAAGAACTCGGTGTCGCGATGGTTCGCGCCGGGCCACCCGCCTTCGATGTACGGCACGCCGAGCTGGTCGAGCTTGTGCAGGATCCGCAGGCGGTCCTCGATCGAATACGAGAACCCCGTTCCCTGCGCCCCGTCGCGGAGCGTCGTGTCGTACAGCTCGACCCGGGTCATCGTCCGGCTCCCTCGACCACCAGGTCCCCGACCTCCGACGTCGAGTAGCCCATCTCGCCGGCGCGCATCGAGGCCATCTTCGAGCAGGCGAACCGGATGCCGGCGTTCACCCGCGCGGCGGCCTCGGTTTCGCCGAGCTGGGAGAGCAACATCTCCACGGCTCCGATCGCCGCCAGCGGGTTGATCGTGCCCTTGCCGACGTGATCGGGCGCCGTCCCGCCGATGGGCTCGAACATCGACACGCCGTCGGGGTTGATGTTGCCGCCGGCGGCGATGCCCATCCCGCCCTGGATCATCGCCCCGAGGTCCGTAAGGATGTCGCCGAACATGTTGTCAGTGACGATCACGTCGAACCGGCTCGGCTGATCGAGGAAGTAGATGCACGCAGCGTCGACGTGCACGTAGTCGCGCTCGACGTCGGGGTAGTCGGAGGCGCCGACCTCGTCGACGACCCTCTGGTAGAGGTCGCCGGCGAAGGTGAGCACGTTGGTCTTGTGAACGAGCGTGAGCCTTCGGCGCCTCCGACGGGCCAGCTCGAACCCGTACCGGACGATCCGCTCGACCCCGTGCCGCGTGTTGATCGACTCCTGCACCGCCACCTCGTGCCGCGTCCCCTTGCGGTGGAAGCCTCCCGCGCCCGTGTAGAGGCCCTCGGAGTTCTCCCGGACCACGACGAGGTCGACGTCGTCCTCGGAGTGGGACGGCACGAGCGTCTTCACGCCCGGGTAGCGGATCACCGGACGCAGGTTGACGTATTGGTCGAGCTCGAACCGGATCCGGAGCAGGAGGTCGCGTTCGAGGACCCCCGGCCTGACCCGGGCATCACCTACGGCGCCGAGGAAGATCGCGTCCAACTCCTTGAGCCGCGCGAGCTCCTCCTCGGGCAGGACCTCGCCGGTGCGCAGGTACCGCTCGGCGCCCAGGTCGAACTCGACGGTCTGGACCTCGAACCCGTCCCGGACGGCCTCGAGCGCCTTCAGGCCCTCGCGCACCACCTCGGGCCCGGTGCCGTCGCCGGGGATGACGCCGATGCGGTGGGTGCGTGTCACGGCGTCACGCGCTCCGCTTCCTCGTGGCTCTCGACCGCCAACGCGCGGTTCACGGCCGCCAGGTAGGCCCGCGCCGAGGCCTCGACGACGTCGGTGGCCACGCCGCGGCCGGTGACGCGCCGGCCGTTGACGTCGAGCTGGACCACCACGTCACCCAACGCGTCGGTCCCGCCGGTCACCGCCGAGACCTGGAAGCTCACGAGGCGGCCCTCGACGCCGGCCGCGCGCTGGATGGCTCCCATCGCCGCGTCGATCAAGCCGTCGCCGATGGCGGACTCCTCGATCACCTCCTCGCCGCGCTTCAGGTGGACCGTGGCGCGCGGCTGGAGGTGCGTACCGCCCCCGACCACTACCGAATCGAGCACGAACGTGTCCTTCTCGGCCGAGCCGAGCTCTTCGGACACGATCGCGGCGAGGTCCTGGTCGGTCAGCTGGATCTTCCGGTCGGCGAGCTCCTTGAACCGCGCGAACGCCCGGTTCAGGTGCTCGGACTCGAGCTCGATCCCGATCTTGGCGAGCGCGTCGGCGAACGCGTGCCGGCCGGAGTGTTTGCCGAGCACCAGCCGGTTGCCCTCCAGGCCGATCTCGAGCGGGTCCATGATCTCGTAGGTCGCGCGGTTGCTGAGCACGCCGTGCTGGTGGATGCCGCTCTCGTGGGCGAACGCGCTCGAGCCCACCACGGCTTTGTTGTTCTGCACGCCGTATCCGGTCGTCATGCTGACCAGCCGCGAGGTCCGGGTGATCTCCTTCAGGTTCAGGCCGTGTCCCACGCCGAGGGACTCGCGCCGCGTGCGAACGATCATCGCGACCTCTTCCAGCGAACAGTTGCCCGCCCGCTCGCCGATCCCGTTCACCGCGACCTCGACCTGCCGGGCGCCGTTGACGATCCCGGCCAGCGAGTTCGCCACGGCCAGGCCCAGGTCGTTGTGACAGTGCGTCGAGATCACCACGTGGTCCGGCGTGGCCTCGCGCACCGTCCGGACGAGCTCGCCGAACTCGTGGGGCATGGCGTAGCCGACGGTGTCGGGCACGTTGATAGTCGTCGCGCCGGCCTCGACGGCCACCCGGAAACACTCGAGCAGGAAGTC
>DATHVC010000258.1:0-5584 GCA_035461565.1 Actinomycetota bacterium | reverse complement strand
TAGATGGCCTGCTCGATGTCGATCATCAGCCAGACCAGGTGGGAGGGATCGAAGCACAGGCCGATGGTTTCGCCGAACTCCTCGAAGATCGACCGCCAGATCGAGGGCGAATACGCGAGGTTCTTGCCGGAGGGCCATTCGTCACGCGAGAAGATCATCGGGCAGTTCTCGAGCGCGATCTTCACGCCGGCGTCCCGGGCATGGCTCACGATCTCCGTCCAGACGTTCTTGGCGTCCTCCCAGTTCTCCGCCTGGGACTTCGACGGGTCCGCGCCCATGAACGTGTTCACCACGGGGATGCCCATCAACGAGGCCGCCGTGATGACCTTCTTCAAGTGATCGATGACCTGCCGGCGATGTTCGGGGTCGGGGTCGAGCGGGTTCGGGTAGTACCCGAGGCCCGGGACCTCGATGCCGCGGGCGGCCAGGTCCTCGAGGATCTCCTTGCCGCGCGTTTCCGTCATTCCATCGACGTCGATGTGTGACGTCCCCGCGTACCGGCGGGTATCTCCGCCGCCGCGAGGCCAGCAGCAGACCTCGAGGAAGTCGAACCCCACCCCCGCGGCCCAGTCGGCCACCTCCTCGATCGGGGTCCGCGGGAACGGCGCGGTGATGAATCCCAGCTTCATCTCGATCCTCCTGCGTTAACGAACGACCTCGACCCAGCGCCCCTCGGCCGAGCTGCGCTGGACGGCCTCGAGCACGCAGAGCGCGTCGTGGCCGTCGGCGAACGTCGGGTATTCGGGCTCGGGAGACGGGGCGCCCTTCTCGACGTCCTCGTAGACCTTCGCGAACAACGCTCGGAACGTGTCCGGGTACCCCTCGACGTGCCCCCCCGGATACCCGATCACCCCCCGGACCCACTCGTCCACCAGCGAGGGGTCGCGTTGGAGGACCTCGTTGGGACGGCCGCGGTGGCCGATCCAGAGTCGATCGGGGTCCTCGGAGAACCAGGCCACCGAGGATTCGGCGCCGTCCACCTCGATGGTGAGCGAGTTCTTCCTCCCCGCCGAGACCTGCGACACGGTTAGGACGCCCTTTGCCCCGCCCTCGAACCGCAGGAGGATCCCCGCGGCGTCGTCCGAGGAAATGGGCTCCTCGATGAGGCCCTCCCCTTCCGACGTCGTCGCGAACGTCTCGACCGGGCCGGCGGGGTGTCGCCGGACCGGCACGAGCGTATGCAGCTCGGCCATCACCTCGAGCACGTTGCGTCCGCTGACGAACCGGGCCAGGTCGAGCCAGTGGGAGCCGATGTCGGCGACGGCCCGAAGCGCCCCGGCTTTGTCGCCCTCCAGCCGCCAGTTCCAATCGGTGGGGAGCAACAGCCAGTCCTGCAGGTACGCCCCCACGACCAGCCGTGGTTCTCCGATCGTCCCGGAGGTCACCATCACCCGCATCTGATGGCAGAGCGGGTAGAAGCGGATGTTGTAACAAACGGCGTGGACCAGCCCGGACGCCTCCGCTCGAGCGAGCAGGTCCCCGGTCTCCTCGGTCGACAGCGCCAGCGGCTTCTCGCACACGACGTGTTTTCCCGCCGCGAGCACGGCGCGGACCTGTTCGGCATGGACGTGATTTGGGCTCGCCACGTGCACGACGTCCACGGCGGGGTCCGCGAGCAACGAATCCAGGCTCTCGTAGACGGCGGGCAGGTTGGCCGCCTTGGCCTTGGCCGCGGCGCGTTCGGGGGATGAGCCAACCACACCCACGACGTTGACCCCCAGGCGACGGAGCGCCTCCACGTGCGCCACCCCAACGAACCCCACGCCCACGACGCCCGCATTGATGTCGCCCACGCCCACCGTTCCCTCCTCACTCGGCCCTGGTGACGGCGGCGTAGAGCCACGCCAGCCCGAGCACGATCAACCCGTACACGACCTGCTTCACCGCCTGACCGGCGTTCAGGAACGTCAACATCGAGTTCAGCACGCTGAGGATGAGCGCCCCGAGGATCGTCCCCGAATACGTCCCCACGCCGCCGAAGATGGACGTCCCGCCGATCACCGAGGCGGCTACCGAGGGCAGGAGGAAGTTCTGCGCCAGACGCAGGTCGACCGCGCCGGACTGCCCCGCCAGCAGGATGCCGCCCATCGCGGCGAAGACCCCGCTCAACGTGTAGGCGGCGAGCAGCACCTGCCAGCTCCGAACGCCGGCGAGCCGCACGGCCACGGGGTTGTCGCCGACGCCGTACACCATCCGTCCGAGGCCGGTGCGCCGCAACCCACCGATCACGACGAACGCCACGCCCGCCCAGATCAACACGTTCCACGGGATCCGCCCGTCCAGGAACGATCCCGCCCCGAGCGTTCGGATGAACGGCGCCACGGAGGTCGAACCCTGGAGGAACGTCTGCGCCCACTGCGTGAACAGCCCCAGCAGGATGCCGGCCATGGCCAGCGTCATGATCAGCGGGTTCACCCGGAACACGCCGACGCCGATCCCATTCGCGGCGCCGGCCAGGGCGCCGACCACGAGGCCGAGCACGATCGCGATCGCCGCGCCGTTCGGAGACTGGTTTCCGACGACGTAGGCCGACGCGGTGGCGATCATGGCGATCGACAGGTCGATCCCCCGCGTGAGCATCAGGATCGTCTGGCCCGCGGCCATGATCCCGAGCGGCGCCGCCAGTAGCAGCGTGTTCCTCAGGCCGCGCAGGCTCAGGTAGTTGGGCTCGATCACGCCGGTCGCGAGCACCAGCGCGACGAGCACCGAGCCCAGCACAACCAGCGGCCGGTCCGAGATCAACCGCATCCAGGGCCGGCGGCGCGGCGGCTCGCCCGCGACCACCGCGGAGGGATCGGCGTCTCGGAGCTCGGTGCTCACTACTCGGCCCTCCGCCGATGGACCTCGAGCAGGCCGGCCGCCATCATCACCGCGACGATCAGCAGTCCTCGGATCACCTGCGAGGTGTTCGGGTCGATCGACATGGCGGTCAGGATCGGGTTGAGGACGAACAACACGATGCCGGCCGCGGCGGCGCCGACCACCGACCCGACGCCACCCGTCAGGGCGATCCCACCCAGCACCACCGCCGCGACGCTGTTCAGCGTGCCGTTGGCCGCGTTCGTGAATCGGGGGTCGCCGGTGGCGGTGATCGCGGTGATGGCCAGGCCGGCCAGGGCGGCGAAGCCGCCGGCCACCGCGTAGGCCGCGATCTTCGCCCGGCGGGTATTCACGCCGGACAGGTATGCAGCGTTCGGGTCGCTCCCGACCGCGTACAGCGAGAGGCCGCTCCGTGTCCGCCGCAGCCAGACTCCGAGCGCGACCAACGGCATCGCCAACGCCACGATCGACGGCGAGAAGTTCGTCCCGACGCCCGACGTGGAGCCGGTGAAGATCCAGCGGAAGCCGCCACTGGTCCCGCCGCCGGGCGATGGCAGGATCATCAACGCGGCTCCGGAGAAGATGAACAGCGTCGCGAGGGTGACGATGATGTCCGGCACGCGCGATACGACGATGATCCATCCGACCAGGGCGCCGAGCAGCGCCGCGCCGGCGAGCACCCCGAGGGCGATCGCCATCGTTGCCCAGAGGCTCTGGCCTTCCATGAGCAGCGCGGAAACCGAGTTCGCCAGCACCATCATCGCCCCTGCCCCCAGATCGATCCCGCCGGCGATCACGACGACGGCCTGCGCGAGCGCCAGGTACACGGTCGGAAGGCTGTTCTTCAAGATGGAGGCGATCGTGAAGCTGCCGAACCGCGGGATCAGGGCCGCGTACCAGCCGATCAATACGAGCAGGAGCAGCCACACGCCGGCCGTCCAGCCGTGCCGGCGGAGCCATCGCCGCCATGCGACGTCGCCGCGACGGATCGTCTCGGCGGCGGCCGTCACGCGGTGGCTCCCCGCAAGCCGTGCGCGGCCGACAGGAGCGATGCCTCGTCCGCAGTCGCCGCGTCATGTTCGTGCACGATCTCCCCGCCGTACATGACCAGGACGCGATCGCAGATCAAGGGGACCTCCGCGAGCTCGCTCGTGTAGTACAGGATCGCGGCGCCGTCGTCGGCCAGCTGGCGCAGCAGCTCGTAGATCTGCTCCTTGGTCGCGATGTCGATCCCGCGTGTGGGATCGAAGCACAGCAGGACGCTGAAGCCGGCGGCCAGCCATCGGCCCACGACCAGCTTCTGCTGGTTGCCGCCGGACAGCCGTCGCGCCTGGCGGTGGGCCCGCGTGTCGATGGAGAGGCGCTCGATCACGCCCGAGACCCGCTCCTCCTCGTCCCGGACCAGGGACCACCACCGCCGGACTCGGTTGTAGAGCGACGACGCCAGGTTCTCTCTGACCGACCGCTGCGGCAAGAGCGCCTGCAGGCGGTCGGAGGGGATCAGAACCACCCCGCTGCGGATCGCATCGAACGGCGAACGCGGTCGGAGCGGGCGTCCGTTCACCAGCAGCCCCCCGCCGTCGAACGGGCGGTCGCCGGAAAGGACGTCGAACAGCCGGTCCTGCCCCTGGCCTTCCAGCGCGACCAGCCCGAGGATCTCTCCCTGATGGAGCTCGAGGTCGACGCCGCGGAGGTGCTGGCGCGACCGCAGGCCGCGGGCCTCCAACACGGCCGGGGCATCGATCGCGCTCGGGGCCGCGCGTGCCCGATCCGGCTCGGCCACGGCCGCGGCCACCTCGCCCAGCATCGGCTCGACCAGGCCGGCCTCGCCGCCTTCGCCGGGAACGAGCGCCGCAACGTCGCGGCCGTCGCGCAGGATCGTGGCGCGATTGCAGACGCGGAGCACCTCGGCCAGGCGATGTGTGATGAACAGGACGGATCGGCCGCGACCTCGCCACTCCCGCATCACGTCGACCACGCGCTCCGCGAGGTCGGCCGGGAGCGCGGCCGTGATCTCGTCGAGCATGAGCAGCTGCGGATCGTGCACGAGCGCTCGCGACAGATCGAGGACGCGTAGGGCGGGCAGCGGCACTTCTTTGACGACCGCGTCGAGGTCGAGCTCCCCGACGCCCAGCCGGTCGAGCCATTCGCGCACCGACGATGGCTCGATGCCGGTGAGGCGGAGGTTCTGCTCGATCGTCAGGTCGGGGATCAACGCCGGGTCCTGGAAGACCGTGGCCAGGCCCGAACGCATCGCCTCGCCCGGGGTCCGCGGATCGACGGGCGCCCCGTTTACGGCGATCTCGCCTGCGTCCGCCCGCGTCACGCCGGCGAGGACCTTTACGAGCGTGCTCTTGCCGGCCCCGTTCGCGCCGAGCAGCGCGTGGATCTCGCCGGGCTGCACCGTGAGATCCACCGACCGAAGCGCCACCACGCTCCCGTAGCTCTTCGCGATCCCGCGCGTGGTCAACAACGGCGCTCGGCTCGTCACGGCTTCTCCTCTTCACCGGGGGCCACGCTCGCCCCTTCGGCTCGCTTCTCGATGCCCCGGTCGCGGGAAGGGGTCGGGCACCCCGCAGGATGCCCGACCTCACCCGTCCTTCTCACTCCTCGCCCGGGCCCTTGCAGTCCAGGACGTCCTCTGCCGTATACGTCGTCCAGGGCTCGATCTCCATCGTGGAGACGAATCCCTGCGGGAGGTCCGGCAGGAACAGGGCATCGAGCTGATCGACGTCTTCGATGTTGTCGTAGACGTCTGGGGTGA
>DATHVC010000257.1:0-1662 GCA_035461565.1 Actinomycetota bacterium | reverse complement strand
GATCCCGGCGGCCAACGCGACCAGAATCGCGACGGTCGGTCCGACCGGCGGTTCCCACAACAGGCTCGCCAGCCGGTTGCCGACCAGCCACGTCACCATCAGGACGATCAGCCCGATCCCGACGCCGATCCCCCGGGCGGCCACGATCTCGGATCGGTCGGGCGTCATTCGGCCGCGAACGCCTCGAACACGGGCGGGAACGTGCCCACGAACCCCAGCGCGCCCAGCACGAAGGCCACCCAGAACCAGGTCTTCAGGTTGACGTCTTTGCGTCGCCAGGCCAGGCCCAAGGCGATCCAGGCAACCACCCAGACGATCACGGCGACCGTGGTCTTCCCGGCCAGCGGCCCCACCCCCCGGCCGAACTCCCATCCCTCCAGCCAGTCGTGGAGGCCTTCGGACGCCTCGTTCAGGATGGTGAGCAGGCCGAGGGCGAACATCCCGATCCCGGCGGCCAGGATCGCGGCCGCCGCTGGGCCCTCCGGCCGCGGCGCCAGGCCGAGCTCGGCGATCTCTGGGGCCCGTTCGACGTCTGCGTCCGCACGCGTCCGCGTCCCGATCTCGCTCGGCGTGGGAGGCATCTCGTTCGACATCTCGTTGGACATGACGACCTCCCTCAGACGATCGGCGCGACCTTGTTGAGGAAGGCGCCGAACGCGCCTCCCACCACGGCGGCCGCGAACGCACCGACGAACATCAGGATGACGACGGCGCGGAGCCACGAGCGCGGGATCAGCCGCGGTCCGTAATACACGACGATGAACGCCACCGCGGTCGCGAGGATCGGCGCGATCCAGGCGACGTGTTCTTTCCACTCCATGCCGAACGAGTGCCACGTCTCGGTGTTGCCCGAGGTGTTGGACAGGAGGAAGTCGCGAGGCGAACACTCGCCGGCCACCGGAAGGTTCGCTCCGGCGCAGCCCGCCAGGTCGTCCCCGGCGAGTCCCTCTCGGTACCAGGGATAGACGATCCACGTCCCCGTGATCACCGTGACCCACGCCGTGATCGCCATGACCCACACGCCGATATACAGGCGGCGCATCCGCTCCTTGATGGCCGCCGGAGTGAGGAACCCCGGCCGACGGCTCCACAACCCGGCCAGGCCCCCGGCGAACCCGAGCAGGAACACGGTCCCGGCCAGCAGGCCGTGGACGACGGTCCAGGCCTCTCGATCGGAGAGCTCCATCGCCTCCCCCTTTCCTCGACCGGTGCAGCGTTCGAGAGATGGCGGGCCACGCGCAGGGTCGAAAGACCCGGGCCCGATCGATCGAACGGCCTTCACCGTACTCCCGCGGAGCATCCCGGTAAAACGCTCGGAGGGCGGAAGGGTCAGCGAGAACGCGAACGTTTGAGGTCGGCGAGGATCTCCCGGGCGGCGTTCGCCCCCGGCGCCCCGGTGACCCCGCCCCCCGGATGGGCGCCGGAGCCGCACAGGTACAGGCCGGGCAGGCCGAACCGGTACCGGGCGTGGCCGAGCAGGGGTCGCCACACGAAGAACTGGTCCAGGCCGGGTTCGGCGTGGTACACGTGCCCGCCGCTGAGCCCGTAGTCGGCCTCGAGGTCCACCGGCGTGGCCACCCG
The DNA here is from genome assembly GCA_035461565.1 of Actinomycetota bacterium. GTDB lineage: Bacteria > Actinomycetota > UBA4738 > UBA4738 > HRBIN12 > CALGFI01. Next base: position 81 of record DATHVC010000257.1, on the reverse strand, counting down.
CCGGGCCGTGACGAGGTCGCCGAGCCCGGGGGCGTATCCCTCGAGGGTCTTGACCACCACGTCCGCGGTGCGGTCGCGTTC
>DATHVC010000256.1:0-2965 GCA_035461565.1 Actinomycetota bacterium | reverse complement strand
TGCTCGCGAGATCGGTGACGACGACGGGGCTCCGGGCTCCCTCGGGGCGCCCCCGATCGCCGGCGGCATCCGGCTGTGACCGGGCGGGATCGGCGCTCATCGGAGGTCTCGCGGGAGTCTAGGGACGGGTTGGGGGCGGTTCAACGACATGACGACCACATCGTCAACGACGGACCACGCCTTCAGTCTTCTCGGACCTCGACGCCGGAGGAACGGACCGGGATCCGAAGGACCCGCCACCCATGTCCGGGATCCGGCACCGCGCCGGGTTCGGCCTCGAAGGCGAGCAGCGAGGGGCCGGCGCCCGAGACGCACACGGGGAACGACCGCCGGAGGGCCTCGAACCGCTCGCGGACCTCGGGGACGAGAGCCAGCCGAACGTCCTGGTGGAGGCGGTCCTGCAGAGCCACCCGCAGCAGGTCGAGGTCGCCGGTGGACAGGGCGTGCACGACCAGGGCGCCGTGCGCGACGTTGTACACGGCGTCCCGGAGCCGAACGTTCTCGGGCAACGCGCGGCGCGCCGTCTCGGTGACCACCCGGGTCTCCGGGAGCAGCACGACCGGCCGGATGTCCGGCGACACCTCGATTCGCCGCACGTGGCCGTCTGCCACCACCGTGAGCCCGCCGTACGTGGCGGGGGCGGCGTTGTCGGGGTGCCCCTCGAGCTCGGCCGCGTGGGCGAACGTGGCGTACCGCGGTGCGTCGCCGAGACCGGCCGGGCCGAGGAGGGCGCTCGCGAGCGCCGTCCCCGCTACCGCGGCGGCCGAGGACGATCCCAGGCCGCGCTCCAGCGGGATGCGATTGAGCCCGTGCAGTGCGAACGACGGCACCGTGGCGCCGGGGTGGAGCCGGGCCTGCCGCTCGACGGTGAACGCGATCGCGAGGCTGACCAGGTCGGACCCGTCGGCCGGGAGCTCGTCGGCGCCTTCGCCCTCCCAGGACACGCCCGGCCCGGCATCCGTGTCCACCGTGACCTCGTTGCACAGGTCCAGAGCGATCCCGAAGCTGTCGAACCCCGGGCCGAGGTTGGCCGACGTCGCCGGGACGATCGCGGTGAGCCGCATGCGCCGGCTACAGGCCGAGCTCCGCGGCGACGGCGTCGGCGTCGGCCGGGACCGTCGGCGGGTGAGCCGCTCCCGCGATCGCCCACTCCGGGTCCTTCAAGCCGTGCCCCGTCAGGACGCACACGACCGTCGAACCCGGCTCGAGCTCCCCGTCGGCGGCCAGGTGCAGCAACCCCGCCAGGCTCGCCGCCGAGGCCGGCTCCGCGAAGAGCCCCTCACGGGCCACCCGCCGGTACGCGGCCAGGATGTCCCGGTCGGTCACGGCACGGATGGCGCCCTCGGACTCCTTGGCCGCCTGGACGGCCAGGTCCCACGACGCCGGGTTCCCGATCCGGATGGCCGTCGCGATCGTCTGGGGATCCCGAACGGGTTCGCCCCGTACGATCGGCGCGGCGCCGGCCGCTTGGAACCCGAACAGCCGGGGCGGCTCGTGGATCACGCCCTCTGCCAGGTATTCGGAATAGCCCATCCAGTGACTCGAGATGTTGCCGGCGTTCCCGACGGGGACGCAGTGCACGTCGGGTGACCGGCCGAGGGCGTCCACGACCTCGAACGCGAGCGTCTTCTGGCCCTGGAGGCGATTCGGGTTCACCGAGTTCACGAGGGTGACCGGATACCGCTCGGCCAGGCCCTGCGCCAGACCGAGCGAAGCGTCGAAGTTCCCCTCGACCTCGAGCACGCGGGCGCCGTGCACCAGCGTGGCCGCCATCTTGCCGAGCGCGATCTTGCCTTTCGGCACGAGCACCGCGCAGGTCAGCCCGGCCTTGGCCGCGTAGGCGGCGGCGCTCGCGCTCGTGTTGCCGGTCGAGGCGCAGACGACCGCCTTCGACCCCTCCTCCATGGCTTTGCTGATCGCGAGCGTCATCCCGCGGTCCTTGAACGAGGCGGTCGGGTTCGCCCCCTCGTATTTCAGCCACACCTCGCAGCCGGTCTCGGCCGACAGCGGCTCCGATCGGACCAGCGGCGTGCCACCCTCGCAGAGCGTCACCACGGGCGTGGTCGCCGAGACCGGCAGCCGGTCGCGGTACTCCTCGATGATTCCGCGCCAGGGCCGGGCGGTCATCGCCCGGCCTCCATCCGGCCCGACCGGCCGGTCACTCCTCGGCCTCCACGCGCAGGACGCTCCGCACCTCGCGAACCGGGGCCACGTCCCGCAACTCGGACACCGCGGCCTGGAACGCCCCTTCGAGCGCCCGATGGGTGATGAAGACGAGCTGGGCGTCGCGGCCCGTTCCCTCCTGCCACACGCTCTTGATCGAGACCTCGTGGCGCCCGAACACGCTCGCGATCTCGGCCAACACGCCCGGGCGGTCCTCCACCCGCAGCAGGATGTAGTACTGGCCCGTCATCTCTGACATCGGCCGGATCGTGCGTTCGTGGAAACAGGTGCAGCCGACGCCCCGAGCACCGGCCAGCATGTTGCGGGCCACGGTGATCAGGTCGCCGATCACGGCCGTCGCCGTGGGCTCGCCGCCGGCTCCTCGTCCGTAGAACATCAGCTCGCCTACGTTCGAGCCCTCGAGGAATACCGCGTTGAACGCGTGGCGGACGCTCGCGAGCGGGTGGGCCTGCGGGATCATCGCCGGGTGCACCCGGACGGCGACGCGCCCGTCGGCGCCGGTCTCGGCGACGGCCAGCAGCTTCACCACGTAGCCCAGCCGGCGGGCGAACTCGATGTCCTCGGTGGTCACACCCGCGATGCCCTCGCGGTAGACGTCGCCCGCCACCACCCGGGCGTTGAACGCGATCGAGGCCAGGATGGCGCACTTGGCGGCGGCGTCGTGGCCGTCCACGTCCGCGCTCGGCTCGGCCTCGGCGTAGCCGAGCCGCTGTGCTTCGGCGAGCGACTCGCCGAACGCCAGCCCCTCCTCGGACATCCTTGTCAGGATGTAGTTCGTCGT
>DATHVC010000255.1:0-5909 GCA_035461565.1 Actinomycetota bacterium | reverse complement strand
ACGGGCACGATCCGGACGTCGGTGTCCGGGGCCGCGCCGCTCGGGATCGGCAGCGCGCCCGTGAGCAGGAGGGCGGCGAGGGCCACGACGACGGCGGCGCGCCGCCCACGGCGGGCGTTCGTCTTCGGTTCGGCCATGGGGAAGGGTCCTTCTTACCAAACGTGGTCCGAGACGCAACGGTTCCCCCTGTGCGTACGATTTCCTCCCGTGGCGCCCCCCAACAACACCGATCTGCTCGCGCGCGTCGCCGCCGAGGTCGTCGCCTGCCGGGCGTGCCCGCGCCTGGTCGAGTGGCGCGAACGCACGGCTCGCCAGAAGGTGGCCCGGTTCGCCGACCAGGAATATTGGGGCCTGCCGGTGCCCGGGTTGGGCGACCCGAACGCGACGATCCTGGTCGTGGGGCTGGCTCCGGCCGCCCACGGCGGGAACCGGACCGGCCGGATCTTCACCGGCGATCGTTCGGGCGACTTCCTGTTCCCGTCGCTCCACCGCAACGGATTGTCGAACCGCCCGACCTCGGAGGCGCTGGGCGACGGGCTTCGACTCCGATCCACCTACATCGCCGCCGTGAACCGTTGCGCGCCACCGAAGAACCGGCCCACGCCGGTGGAACGAGACCGCTGCCTTCCCTTCCTGGTGCGCGAGCTCGCGGCGCTGCGACGCGTGCGTGTCGTCGTTGCGCTCGGCGACTTCGCCTGGGACGGCGCGCTGCGGGCCGCCGGCTCGCTCGGCCACCGGGCGCGGCCGAGACCGAGGTTCGGCCACGGCACAGAGGCGCAGGTCGGGCCGTACCTTCTGCTCGGGAGCTACCACCCGAGCCAACAGAACACGTTCACCGGAACGCTCACGCCGGAGATGCTCGACGACGTGTTCCGGCGGGCCGGCGAGCTCGCCGGCGTCAGGTCTCCTCGTCGTTCGGCTCGGTCGCCGCGGCCTCTGTCTGCTCGCGGATCTTCCGCAGGACCGGGATCGCGTCGAGCTCCAGAATGATCACGACGATCGCGGCGCCGAGCCCCGCGGCAAGGTACGCGCCCATCCCGACCATGGCCCCGACGGCGGCGGCCGCCCACGCGCCGGCGGCCGTGGTGAGCCCGCGGATGTCCGACGGCTGCCGTCGGAAGATCAGGCCGGCCCCCAGGAACCCCACCCCCGTGACGACGCCCTGGATGACGCGGCTGGTCCCCGTGGGGCCGAGCAGCAGCTCGCCGCCGGCGGTGAACCCGGCCGCCGCGAACGCCAGGAGGGCGAACGTCCGCTCGCCCGCGGCTTTGCCGCGGTATTCCCGCTCCAGGCCGATGACCAGGCCGAACAGCGCGCCGAGCGAGGCCCGGCCGAGCAGCGTGAGCTGGAGGTCCGCCTCCACGCGAACAGCCTAGCCTCGGTCGGCCGGTCGTATCGCGGCGGGTCGTATCGGCGGCGGGCCGTATCCTGGCGAACATGCGGGGTCACGGCCGGATGTTCCGCGTTCCGACGGAGGACGACGCGCGCCCGATCGCGAGGTCCACGGTCCGGCGCGTCGTCGCCACGTTCCGCCCGTATCGCGGCCGGGTGACGGTCGTCGGCGCGTTGATCCTGGTCACGTCGGGCCTCGGGATCGTCAACCCGCTGCTCATCAAGTGGATCTTCGACAACGCGCTGTTCGGCAACCCGCCGGGCAGTTGCGGAGGAGGGGTCTGCCCACAGCTCGACGCGCTCTACGTGGGCGTGGCCTGGATGGTCGCCATCCCCGTCGTCACCGGAGCGATCGGGATCGTGCAGACCTACCTGGCGAACTTCGTCGGACTGCGCGTGATGCACGACCTGCGCAACGCGTTGTATTCGCACCTCCAGTTCATGCCGCTTCGCTTCTTCACCTCGACCCGCACCGGGGAGATCCAGTCTCGGCTGGCGAATGACGTCGGCGGCGTCCAGGCGGTCGTGACGGACACGGCGTCCAACGTCCTGTCCAACGTGGTGGTCATCGTCAGCACGTTGATCGCGATGTCCATCCTTTCCTGGGAGCTGACGCTGCTGTCGCTTTCCCTCATGCCGTTCTTCTTGTGGCTGACGGTGAAGGTCGGGCGAGCCAGACGGGAGGTGGCCACCAGCACGCAGCGCACCCTGGCCGACCTGACGGCCGTGACCGAGGAGACCCTGTCGGTCTCGGGCATCCTGCTCTCGAAGTCGTTCGGCCGCCAACGGCACGAGATCGGACGGTTCCGGAACGAGAACGAACGCCTCACCGGGCTCCAGATCCGACAGACGATGATCGGGCGGTCGTTCTTCGCCCTCGTGGGGACGTTCTTCTCGATCACGCCGGCGCTCGTGTATCTCGTGGCCGGATGGGTGATGTCGAACGACCCCGCGCAGACGGCCATCACCGCCGGGACGATCGTCTCGTTCACCACGCTCCAGTCCCGCCTGTTCTTCCCGATCGGGTCGATGCTCCAGGTCTCGACGGAGATCCACTCGTCGATGGCGTTGTTCGACCGGATCTTCGAGTACCTGGACCTGGACAACGAGATCGCGGACGCGCCCGGCGCCGTCCGGCTGGCCCCCGCCGAGGTGCGTGGCTCGGTGGCGTTCCACGACGTGTGGTTCCGCTACGACCAGCGGCCGGACGACGGGCAGGTTCCCGTGTCTCCCACCGACCTCGCGCTCGCCAACGAGGCGCCGCGCGAATGGACGCTGGAAGCGGTCACCTTCGACATCGAGCCGGGACAGCTGGCGGCGCTGGTCGGGCCCTCGGGCGCCGGGAAGACCACCATCACCTACCTGGTGCCGCGTCTGTACGACGTGCAGCGCGGGCGGGTCGAGATCGACAGCCACGACGTCCGCCGGATCGCGCTCGAGTCGCTCGGCGACATCATCGGCGTCGTGACGCAGGAGACGTACCTGTTCCACACGACCATTCGCCGCAACCTGCTGTACGGCAAGCCGGGCGCCAGCCAGGAGGAGCTCGAGGCAGCCGCCCGGGCGGCGAACATCCACGAGCGCATCGCGGAGCTGCCTGATGGCTACGACACCGTCGTGGGGGAGCGCGGTTACAAGTTGTCCGGGGGCGAGAAGCAACGGCTGGCCATCGCCCGGGTGATCCTGAAGGATCCCCGCATCCTGATCCTGGACGAGGCGACGTCGTCGCTGGACACGACATCGGAGCGATTGGTCCAGGCCGCACTCGAGCCGCTGATGAAGGGACGGACCACGATCGCCATCGCTCACCGGCTCTCGACGATCCTGTCCGCGGACGTGATCTTCGTGGTCGACCGCGGGCGCATCGTCGAACGCGGAACCCACGACGAGCTGATCGAACGCGGAGGGCTCTACGCGCGGCTGTACGAACAGCAGTTCCAGGGCGGGACCGTCCAGGCCGAATGCGAAGACGGCGTGATCCTGTCCACCGGCGAGGTCGTGAAGACCGGTCAGGAGTGATCCGGCCGCTCAGGCCCGCCGGATCGGCTTGTGATAGGTGAGGAGGACGAAGCCGTCCGGGAACACTCGGTCCTCGAGCCGCTCGAACCCCATCCGCTCGTACATGGCCTGGGCCGCTCGCATGCGGTGGGTGGTGTACAGCGTCATCCTGGCGCGCCCCGCCGCCCGGGCCCGGTCGAAACACGCCTCCATCAACGCGCGAGCCACTCCCCGCCCGCGGGCGTCGGGGAGGACGCCGAGCATGCGGATGTGCGCCTCGTCGGGCTCGAGCGGGGGATCGTCGTCGTCGATGCGTTCTCCGAGCTCGAGCGTGGCGCTGCCCAGGATGCGGCCGTCGTCGACGGCCACCAGCACGGTGGCCACCGTCGCCCGAGCGGCGACATCGCCGATATGCCGGAGGTACTCCTCCCAGTCCTCGTCGCCCGGGCGGACGAACTCGCGGTAGGCGGCCATCGTGACCCGCCCGGCCTCCTCGTACTCCTCGGCGACCGCCTCGCGCACCTCCACGATGGAGGAGGGTACCGGCTCGATCTCGGTCAATCAGGTTGACATCAGCGCCGGCCTCGCCGGACGATGGCGTCGTGGGTGAGCCGGATCTGGCCCGGTTGTTGCTCGAGGCGTCCCGAACGCTCGGCGCCGACGTCGTGGCGAGCCTGGAGGAGCGGGGGTTCCCCGACGCGCGGCCGGGCCATTCGCCGGTGTTTCTGCACATCGACCGGCGCTCGGGAACCCGGCTGACCGACCTGGCCCGCCGGGCGCGAATGACGAAGCAGGGCATGATGCTCCTCGTCGACGACCTGGAGAACCGGGGCTACGTCCGGCGCGTACCCGACCCCGAAGACGCTCGAGCCAAGGTGGTGCGTCTGACCGCTCGCGGCCGTCGCTACGTGGCCGAGGGCCGTCGCGCCATCGCCGCCGTCGAGGCCCGGGCGCGGCGCGAGCTCGGCGACCGCCGCTACGAGTCGTTGCGGGTCGCCCTCGAGGAGCTCATCGAGCTCGGCGGCGGCCCCGTCGAGAGCTGAGATGGTGGATCGTCGGCTGGAGGTACTGCCCGATCCCGCCGCGGCGCGCCGGGCGGCCGAGGTCATCGTCCGGGCCGCCACCGCCGCGCCCGCCGCGTTCACGTTCGCCGTGAGCGGTGGACGAACGCCGAGGGCCATGTTCCGGCTCCTTGACGGTGTGGACTGGGGGCGGGTCGGCGTCTGGCAGGTGGACGAACGCGTGGCGCCGGACGGCCATCCCGATCGCAACCTCACCGGACTGCTCGAGGCGCTTCCGCCCGCGGCCCGCGGCCGTATCCGGCCGATGCCGGTGACCGACCCCGAGCTCGAGAACGCGGCGGAGCGGTATGCGGCCGGACTGCCTCCGGTGTTCGACCTGATCCACCTCGGGCTCGGCGACGATGGCCACACCGCCTCGCTCGTGCCGGGCGATCCCGTCCTCGACGTCGACGACCGCGATGTGGCCCTGACCCGCGAGTACCGCGGCCGGCGGCGGATGACGCTGACGTACCGCGTGCTCGACGGCGCCGCCTTCGTCGTGTGGCTGGTCACCGGGGCGGACAAGGCCGCCATGATGCCGAGGCTCCTCGACGGCGACCCCTCGATCCCGGCCGGGCGTGTCCGCGCCCCCCACCAGCTCGTCCTGGCCGACGAGGCGGCCGCGGCCGGAGTCGGCTGAGGGGCGTCATCCGAAGCGGACGGACAGGAACCGCTCGATCGGCAGCGGCGCCGGCCGCGCCAGCGCGAGGTCGGCCAGCACGCGTCCCAGGAACGGGGCGAACTTGAACCCGTGCCCGCTGCACGGCGAGCCGATCACCACCGGCCCGCGCCGGTCCAGGACGAAGTCTTCGTCGGGCGTGTTGGTGTATAGGCAGGTTTCGCTCCCCCCGTCGTCGTGGTGCGGAGCGAACCGGGACCGCGCGTAGCCGACCACGCGGGTCACGCGGTCGGGATCGGGCTCGAACGAGCGGCGATCGGCGTGCACCGGGGGGCCGGACAGATGCAACGCGACCTTGAAGGCACCGCGCTGCTCGGGGTTGGGAACGGTGTAGGGGTCGTGCGGCGCGTTCACGTCGTCCCAGTCGATCACCGTCGGCAGGTCGGCGGGATCGTCGAGGCGGAAGTAGGTGACCTGCTCCAGGCTCGGGACCAGCGGGAGGTCGATGCCGGCCGACCGCAGGAGGTCGCCGGCCCACGGCCCCGCGGTCACCACCACGAGCGGCGATCGGAAGGACTCGTCCTGCGTGTGGACCTCGGCGCCGACGCCGGTTGCCACGATCCGTTCGACCCGCACGCCTTCGCGGACGGTGGCGCCGGCGTCGGCCGCCACCCGGGCCTGCGCCCGGACGGTTCGTTCGGCCAGACAGACGCCCCCGTCTTCCTGGACGAACGCCTCCACGTCGTCCTCGATCCGCAGCGCCGGCCAGCGCTCGCGGATCGCCGGCGCCGTCATGGGTTCGACCGCGACGCCGGTCGCACGCGTGGCCGCGGCCGACG
>DATHVC010000254.1:0-6440 GCA_035461565.1 Actinomycetota bacterium | reverse complement strand
AAGGGCCGCTCGCGTCCCGGCGCTGCGCCATCCGCGGCGGCCCGTGCCGGTGGGACGACGTCTGTGCCCTCCACCCCACCGTAGTCAAGGCGGCCGAAGCCATTCGGCAGACCCTCGCCGCGACCACGCTGGCCGACGTCGCCTCGGTGGACCGGCACCTCGGTGGTACCGACCGCCGGAACGCCGGCCGGCGACCACGGACTTCGCCGTCCCCGGGCCGCTCGGGGCTCTGAGCGGGGGTCGTTCGGCCCTCTCGCCACCCCCTCCGGGCGGATACGAAGGGGGAGGAGGCGAACGCCATGGCCAGGTGGGAAGGGTTCGTTCAATGTCCCGGGTGCGGCTACGACCTCGCGTCGGGGGAAGGACAACGCTCGTGTGCGTGGGGGGAGTGCCCCTACCTCCCCGACGAGCTAAAGGTCTTCTGCGACACGTGCGCCTTCAACCTGTTCACGATGGAGGGCAATCCTCCCTGCGACGACCCCTCCACGTGTGAAGAGGCCGCCGAGGCCCGTTCGCACATCGAGAACCTGCGGCACTACCTGGAGACGCACCGGACGCCGTCGGCGCCTCGGTAGCCGCGGCTGCGCGTTCAGCTCCGGGCGACCAGGTCGCCCGTCGATGTTTGGGGCGCCACGGTCTGCGGGTGTTTGACGGGTAGGCGAACCACGAACAGGCTCCCTTCCCCGGGCGTGCTTTCGACCTGGATCGTGCCGCCGAGGTGCTGGAGCAGGTCCTGAACCAGCGAGAGCCCGAGACCGGCCCCCCGGAACGTCCGGGTGCTGGACGAGTCGACCTGGTAGAAGCGATCGAAGATCCTGGCCTGCTCGTCTTCGGGGATGCCGATGCCGTGGTCGCGCACCGAGAACTCGATGTGGTCCCCGTCGGCGCGGGCATGCACCTCACACGGTGACCCGTCGGGCGAATACTTCAGCGCGTTGTCGACCAGGTTCTGGAGAACCCGCGAGAGGATCTGTCGGTCGGTCACCAGCACCGGGAGGTCCCGCGGCACGGCCGTGACCACGCGCGAGGCTTCACTTCCCAGGCTCTCCACCACCTCGCGCACCAGGTCCTCGAACAACACCCTGCCGATCGTCAGGGGGAGCTGGTTGTTCTCCAGGTTGGAGGCCGTGAGGAGGTTCTCCACCAGGCGCAGGAGCCGGTCGCTCTGGCGTTCCATCCGCTCGAGGAACTCCTCGCGCATCTCGGGGTCGTCGGCGAACGCGGGCTGTCGCAGGGTCTTCGCGTAGCCCATCAACGCGGTCACCGGCGTTCTGAGCTCGTGCGACACGATGGCAACGAACTCCCCCTTCATCCGGTTGAGCTCGCGGAGCTCGTCCACCGTGTGGAGCTCCTTCTGCAGGAGCTCCTCCAGGCGCTGGGCCTGGTCGGCCAGGACCTCGTTCTGCTCGGCGAGCCGGTCGGCCAAGGCTCGGCTGCGGAAATACATCTGACGCGCGAACACCAACGGGCCCAGGAAGACCACGACCGACCAGAACCCCTCCGACCGGTAGAACTGCGCGATCACGGCCCCGAACAACCCCAGACCGATGTACGCCGCCAGGAACTCGACGGGGGCCGAGCCATGCATACGCACCAGGACCTCGGGGATGGTCATGCCGCGGACCATCGCTCCCAAGGCCGCCACGAGGACGGCGTTGATCACGTAGGCCGCCGCCGCCGCCAGCACTACGCCGAGCAGCAGCTGCTGCCAGACCGAGTCCTGGTCGGCGACGAGGTTGAACAGGACGCTCCCGGCCAGGATCGACAGCGCCATCTGGCTCCGGTTGAACAGGGCTCTGATCACCGTGGTCTCACGACGGAGCTCGCGTGGGTCGGCGGACCCAAGGAAGGCGATCGCCGTCGCCACGGCCGGCTCGAAGATGATCGCCACTCCGAGCAGCAGGGGGAAGCTGAGCGACAGCTGCGCCCCGCCCCAGCCGGGAACGGGGATCAGGTCGACGACCGCGACCGCGAGGATAAACAGGAGGACGGACTCATGAAGGAGATCGTCCGTGTGGCGGGGCAGGGTGAAGGCGAGGTACCCGAGCGTCGGGAGGATGACGGCGAGCTGGTAGACGGTCTGGATCCAGACGGGAGTTGGACGAGCGGCGTCGGCGGCGTCGGCTTCGTGCTCGGACATCAGCCGGGGACCTCGGCTGCGGTGGACGGTTCGGGCGCCGTGCCGTCCCGAGGCCGACGCATCCCCGCCACGACCAGCCACATCGCGCCCCCGTAGGCCACGATGTCTCCGACACTGACCGCCTGGCGGACGGGCGGCGGGATCCCGATGACATCGCCCAGGAACAGCAGGCGGTCCTCGTCGGTGGCGAGGTGGTGTTTGGTGCCGCGTTCCCGGGCGAGGCTCTCGAGCGTCTGGGTCTGGCCGGAGGCGACGATGGCCTCCCGCGTCACCGGCATGCCCTGGTTCACCCCGATCACCAGGAAGTTAAGGCACAGACCCGCCATGACCAGGGGGAACCCGGGCAGTCGCAGGTTCGCGATCGCGACGAACAGCAGCAGCGCGAACGATGCCATCAGCGCCACGTAGCCGAGCGTTCCGCCGACGGGGAGGAACTGGAGCGCGATCCCGGCCAGCGCTGCCCACGAGTGCCGGAACCGCACCTCCGCGAGGTAACGGAGCCGACCGCCAATCAGGTATCCCAGAGCGATCGCCGGGATGAAGGCGAGCAGGACCAGGCGCATGGTTACCCCTTCTTTATGACACGCCTCGACCCGGGGCGCCATGACCCGCTCTAGCGATATCGACCTACGGCGGAATCCCCTTAAGGTCCGACCCCATTCCGCCGATAGTCCCTCCGTACCGCGCGGAAAGGAGGCGTTGCCGGTGCAGAGGTATCGCCGACTGATGGCAGCGCTCGGGTGGCTTGCGGCCTTCCTCATGGCTGTTGGCGCCGGGTGGAAGTGGTACTGATCCCGACCTGAGCGAGCAGGTACCGCCACGATGCTGCCCCGTCAAGGGGGCAGCATCTGGCGTGTCCGTGAACACGACGGACTCGTCGCTCAGCCCGCGTCGTGGGGGTCGCCTCGCGGCGGATCGGTGACCAGGTGGAGCTCGGGGATCCCCGGCACGCTCGGTCTGGAGCTCACGGGCTCTTCCTGGCCGATGACCACTCGGAGCAGGTTCGGGATGTCCAGCCGCTGGGACCCGGCGCCGTAGCCGGCGGCCTCCACGCGCATGACCGGGATCTCGCCGTACCCCTCCGCCGCCGCCGCCAGGATGGCGGCGCCGGTGGCGTTGGTGAGCTCGGCGGCCACGCCGCGCGAGAACAATGGTGCCCCCCGGAGCAGCTCGACGACAGTGGGTGTGGGGATCGGCAGCGCCCCGTGTTCGGTGCGGGTCATGCCGAGGCCGGTGGGGACGGCCGAGGAGAAGACCCGCTCCACCCCGAGCGAGGTGAGCGCCACCGCCGTCCCGACGATGTCCACCATCGTGTCGAGCGCGTCGGCGTCGTGGAACGTGACGGTCTCGACCTCCCGGCGATGGACCCGGGCCTCGGCTTCGGCCAGGAGCCGGAGGGCGCGGTCGGCCAGCAGGTGGGCCTCGGGCGGCAGGCTGGCTTCTTCGAGCACGGCGCGAACGCTCGAGTAGGTGCGGATCAGCCCCGCGGTGGTCGTGTGGACGGTGACCCGCAGGGCCCGGAGCCCGCGTTCGTCCACCTCCTCGATCTCGAGCTCGAAGGGTTCCAGGGCCAGTGAGCCGAGGTGTTTTCGGACCGCGTCCGGGTCGGCCCCGGCGTCGATGAGCGCGGCGAGCGCCGTCCGGCCGGTGATGCCGGCGATGCAGTCGAAGAACGCCACGCGCATGCGGTCGGCTTCCCCCTCGGGTTCGTTCGACCGCGAGGGCGTCGATTGTATACTCCCGACTCCGCAAGACCGCAGGTCAGTGGCAACGTCCGACCCGAGCACGGACCGCCCGAACGAGCCTGGACACCGATGACCTTCTCCGCCGAGACACTGAGCCTACTGGTGTTGATCGCGCTCGGCGTCGGGGGCTTCGCCCTCCTTCTTTCGGCGATGTCCCAGGGCCGGCGCCGGGCCGAACCGAAGGGGCCGATCCAGATGGACGATCTCCTCCGGGGGGTGCTCGAGGGCCAGGGGCGGCAGATCCGGCGGCTCGAGACGGCCGTCCGGTCGCTCGGCGCGACCGACCGGCGGCAGGCGGACTTGATCGAAGGCGCCGTGCGCCACGTGGGGCTGGTCAGATACGACGCGTTCGAAGACGTGGGGGGGCGGCTCTCGTTTTCGTGCGCCCTGCTGGACGATCACGGCAACGGGGTGGTGGTGACCTCCATCAACGGCCGGCAGGACACGCGCGTGTATGCGAAGCCGGTGGTGGACGCCCGCAGCTCGTACAACCTGTCGACCGAGGAGGAGGAGGCCATCCGACAGGCGCTGGCCCGTCCTCAAGAGGCGGCGGGTCCGGGGGCTCAAGGAGCGAGCGCGAACGCGCGAGCGGTAGCCCCCGGGAAGGGATGACGACCACATGATCTGGCGGCGCGATGAGGCGGAGTCCGACGGCGAGGTTCCACGCGAGACGGGGGGACGGCGGATGGCAGAACACCAGGGCGGTGAGGTCACGATCGTCGGCCAGGGAGCGAAGCTGGAGGGGACGGTCGTCTCCGCCGGGTCGCTTCGGATCGACGGACAGATCAAGGGGCAGGTCAACGCCGACGGCGACGTGATGCTTTCGCCGCAGAGCTCGGTGGAGGCCGACATCCGGGCGCAGAACGTGTCGGTCGCGGGGCGGTTCAAGGGGTCGATCGTGGTCAAAGGCCGGGCCGAGATCGCCCGCGGCGGCCGCGTGGACGGCAACATCACGTCGAAGATCCTGGTGGTCGAGGAAGGCGCGATCTTCCAGGGCCAGAGCATCATGGACCAGCAGGCGCAGGCCGCCCAGGCCGCGCCGCAGCCCCAGGCCGCCAGGACCGCGGAGCCGAAGGCCGAGGACGCGAAGGTCTAGTGCTCGACGTTCGGGCGATCCGGGAGGATCCGGAGCCGTTCCGTCGCGGGCTGGCCCGCCGCGGTCTGCCCGAGGCGGTGGACGAGCTCCTGGCCGCCGACGAGCGGCGGCGGTCGCTCACGGCTGCCGTCGAGGAGCTTCGCGCGCGGCAGAACGCGGCGTCCAAGCGGATCGGGGGGGCGCAGGGGGGCGAGCGTCTGCGGCTGATCGACGAGGTGAGCTCCGTGTCGGCCGAGCTGAAGCGGCTCGAGCCCGAGCTCGAGGACGCCGGGCGGGCTATGTCCGATCTGCTGGCCACGGTCCCGAACGTCCCGCACGAGTCCGTTCCCGACGGTGAGACCGACGAAGACGCGGTCGAGGTCCGTCGCCACGGCGAGCCCGTGGCCTTCGGCTTCGAACCCCGCGACCACGTAGAGCTCGGATCGCTCCTGGGCGTGCTCGACACCGAGCGAGGGGCCAGGACCAGCGGATCGCGGTTCGTCTACCTGCTCGGAGACGCCGCCTACGTGCAGTTCGCGCTGGTGCGGTTCGCGCTGGACCGGCTCGCGGAGCACGGGTTCACGCCGGTGATCCCTCCGGTGCTCGTGCGCGAGGACGCGATGTTCGGGACCGGCTTCCTGCCGACCGACGAGGTGAACCTGTACGTGATCCCGGACGACGAGCTGTACCTCGTCGGGACGTCCGAGGTCCCGCTGGCCGCGTTGCATCTCGGGGAGATCCTCGAGGAGCCGGATCTGCCGCGCCTGTACGCGGGTTATTCGACGTGTTTCCGGCGGGAGGCCGGCTCCTACGGGAAGGACCTCGGCGGGCTGTTCCGCGTGCACCAGTTCGACAAGGTGGAGATGTTCGCGTTCGCGCGCCCTGAGGAGTCGTGGGAGCTGCACGAGCGGATGGTGGCGATCCAGGAGGAGATCATCGGCGAGCTCGAGCTGCCGTATCGGGTCGTCAACACGGCCGTCGGCGATCTCGGCGGTGCGGCCGCGAAGAAATACGACCTCGAGGTCTGGCTGCCGGGGCAGGGCCGGTACCGCGAGCTGACCTCGTGCTCCAACTGCACCGACTACCAGGCGCGCCGGCTCCAGGCGCGGGTTCGACGAACGTCCGGGGAGATCGAGGTCCTGCACACGCTCAACGGAACGGCGGTCGCGGTTGGCCGTACGTTGATCGCGATCCTCGAGAACCATCAGCAGGCCGATGGGTCCGTGGCGTTGCCCAAACCGCTGCATTCCCATCTGCCGGAAGGGCTGCGGGAGCTTCGACCTCCGGCCTGAAGCCGGCGGGCGTTGCGGCGCGAACGCGTGGAGCTCGTCGGCGGCTCGCCGGCCATCGACAGCCACTCGCCCGGGGAACCGTCGTCGGGGTTCCGTCTCCCGCTGTCGCCCTGATGGACGCCTAACCGCGAGGGCCGGGATCCGCCCGTCCCGCCAGGTCCTCGTACCGGCGCTCGAGCTCGCGGAGC
>DATHVC010000253.1:0-2895 GCA_035461565.1 Actinomycetota bacterium | reverse complement strand
CAGCTGGAGCAACGCTCCGATGAAGTCTCGATTCATGCCGCTCCTCGTTCCGCGGACAAACAAAGACGTGGGATGGCGAACCGACCCACGTCCTTGGCGCTTGGTTCAATATTGGTGGTTCGCATTGGCCGGCAGAACCGTTCCGGAGTATAGCCGATCGGCCCCTCCCTCGCCACCGGCACCGGCTTCGCGCGAGCGTCAGCGGGTCGCCGACGCGGCGTCATGTCCAACACGGTGGGCGAACGCCGCTTGGGGGGCCGTCTCCGGCGCGGAGTGTCCCGCGTATCGGTACCGGCGACGCCGGAAGGGAGGCGTTAGGCCGCCCCCAGGTGGCCGATCTGGTGTGTCGGCGTCAGCCGCCGGTGATCAGGCGCTGGATGTCGTTGATGCTGATCAGGATGACGAGGGCGATCAGGACGGCGAACCCGGCGAGGTAGATGAGCGCCTCTCGCTCGGCAGGCAGCCGGCGACGGCGCACCGCCTCGACGAGCACGACCGCGATGCGTCCGCCGTCGAGCGGCGGGAACGGCAGCACGTTCAGCACGGCGAGGTTGACCGAGAGCAGCCCGATGAACAGCAGCTGGCTCACGAGCGGTGCCTCGAGCACCCGCCCGGTCTCCTGGGCGATGCCGATCGGGCCGCGTGCGTCCGGCGCGTCCGGGTTGAGGCCGATGAGCCCGCCCACGGCGTCGGCCAGGCCGCCGGGGATCTGGATGGCGATCGTCCACGCGGTGCTCGTGCCGCGCGTGACCGCCTCGATCGGGTCGTCGACGAGCGGCGGCTGCTCCACGACCCGCTCGGGGTCGTAGGCGAAGCCGATGGGCCCGGTGCCGGCGGCGCGGTCCTCGTCGGTGACCACGCGCGGGACGACCTCGACCTGGATCGGCTCACCCCGGCGCTCCACGTCCAGGGTGACCGTGGTCCCGCCGCGCTCGGCGACAAAGTCGGTCAGGTCGGCGGATCGCTCGAACGTGCGTCCGTCGACGCCCACGATCACGTCGCCCTTCTGGAGGGTTCCCTCGGCCGGGCTGCCGGCCTGGATCTCGGTGACGGTCAGCGGCCCCTCGCCGATGAGGGTCGGCATGCTGAAGGCGACGGCGAAGAGGGCGGCGGCCAGGACGAAGTTCATGACCACGCCCGCGAGGAGGACGCCGACGCGGACCCAGACCGGCCGCCGGTTGAAGGCGCCGGCCATGGCCTGCTCGACCTCGTCCTCGGACAGGCCGCTCTCCCGGAGGCGGCGGATCTCGACGTCACCGTCCTCGCCGAGCATCTTCACGAACCCGCCGAGCGGGATCCAGTTCAGGCTGTAGCGCGTGCCGCGGTACATGACCGAGCTGATCCGCGGCGGGAAGCCGATGCCGAACTCCTCCACCGTGATGCCCGCACGCTTCGCCACGATGAAGTGCCCGAGCTCGTGGACGAGCACGAGGACGACGAGGATGCCAATGAAGGCGGCGACCGTTCCGAGGACCTCCATCAGT
This sequence comes from Actinomycetota bacterium, assembly GCA_035461565.1. Lineage (GTDB taxonomy): Bacteria > Actinomycetota > UBA4738 > UBA4738 > HRBIN12 > CALGFI01. Next base: position 1,411 of record DATHVC010000253.1, on the reverse strand, counting down.
GGAGCGCCTCCGAGAGCGACGTGCGCACCTCGGCGTCGAGGGTCACGATCTCCTCGAGCGAGGGCTCGCGATCATCGCCCCAGCGCTCGACGGCCATCTCGATCGTCTCGGCGATTGCGCGGAAGCCGATCTGTCCGGCGAGGAACGCGGCGACGGCCACCTCGTCGGCGGCGTTGAGGATGGTTCCCCGGTTCCCGCCCGCATCGGCGGCCGACCGGACGGCGTCGTAGGCCGGGTAAGCGCCCCCCGGAAGCGGGGCGAAGGTCAGCGGCTCCCAGGCATCCGGCGACGACGGCCGTGCCGGCGAGGGCAGGCGCGCGGGATACGTGAGGGCGTACTGGATGGGAAGGCGCATGTCGGGCAGTCCGAGCTGCGCCTTGTACGAGCCGTCGACGAACTCGACGAGCGAGTGGACGACGCTCTGGGGGTGGATCACGGCTTCGATCTTAGAGTACGGGAGTCGATAGAGCCATTTGGCCTCGATGACCTCGAACGCCTTGTTGACCAGCGTGGCGGAGTCGATGGTGATCTTCGGGCCCATGCGCCAGGTCGGATGCGCGAGGGCTTCGTCGGCGGTCACGCCGCCGAGCGTCTCGGGTGGGCGGCCGCGGAACGGTCCCCCGCTGGCCGTGAGCACCAGACGCTCGACCTCGTCGAGGCGTTCCCCCACGAGGCATTGCCAGATGGCGGAGTGCTCGCTGTCGATCGGGCGCAGGAGGTTCAGGGGATCCCCACCCAGCTCGTCGAGCAGCGACGTGACGAGGTGCCCGCCGGTCACCAGCGTCTCCTTGTTGGCCAGCGCCACGACCCGGCCCGCGCGGAGGGCGGCGAGCACGGCCGGCAGCGCGGCCATCCCGGTCGTGGCGACCACCACCAGCTCCACGCCGTCGAGCGTCGCCAGCTCCTCGAGGCCGCCGTCCGCCCAGCGATCGGCCGCCACGTCCGCACGCCCCTGGGCACACCACGCCCGCGCGTCGGGATGTGCCGTCAGCTGGTCGGCGAACGTGTCGCTGTTGCGACCGGCGGCCAGGGCGTGCACGCGGTAGCCGGCCCCCAGGCCGTCGATGACCTCCAGTGCCTGGCGACCGATGGATCCGGTCGAGCCGAGGATGGCGACGCCGGTCATGCGGCTCGGCCGGCGACGAGCAGGGCGTACCCGGCCAGCACCGGGGCGGCGAACAGGAACGAGTCGACGCGGTCGAGGATCCCGCCGTGCCCGGGGACCAGGAAGCCCGACTCCTTTCGGCCGGCGGCGCGCTTCAGCAGCGATTCGGCGAGGTCGCCGGCCTGCGCCGCGAGCCCCACCACCGGGCCGATGACGAGCGGGTGCCACGGCTCCAGGCCGACCAGTGCCGCGCCGATCCCGGCGCCGATCGTCGCGACCACCAGCCCTCCGGCCAGGCCCTCGATC
>DATHVC010000252.1:0-2209 GCA_035461565.1 Actinomycetota bacterium | reverse complement strand
CCGCTCCGGCTTGCGCTGGTGCCGGCGGCCGAGCCGGTGCCCCCGGCCGAGACCGTCAAGGTGGAAGCGCTGGTCGGTGAGGAGGCGGTGTCGTGACCAAGCCGAAGGTCGCCTTCTACTGGTGCGCCTCGTGCGGCGGGTGCGAGGAGGCCGTGGTGGACCTGGCCGAGGTGGTGCTCGACGTGGTGGCGGCCGTCGACATCGCGTTCTGGCCGGTGGCCCTGGACTTCAAACGCTCCGACGTCGAGGCGCTCGCCGATGGCGAGCTGGCCGCGTCCTTCGTGAACGGCGCGGTGCGGACCTCCGAGCAGGCCGAGATGGCCGAGCTCCTCCGGCGCAAGTCCGCGGCGGTCGTCGCGTTCGGCGCGTGCGCGTGGCTCGGCGGCATCCCCGGCCTGGCGAACCTGTACGACCGCCGATCGATCCTCGACTGCGTGTACCACGAGGCCCCGAGCGTTTCCGATGGCGACGGGGTGGAGCCGAAAGAGTCGATCGACGCGCCGGAGGGCCGCCTGACGCTCCCCCACTTCGACGACACCGTGCGCACGCTCGACCAGGTCGTCGACGTGGACTACTTCCTGCCGGGCTGCCCGCCGCCGGGGCCGCTGATCGCCTCGGCCGTGATGGCGCTCGTCCAGGGCACGCTGCCCGAGAAGGGTTCGGTGCTCGCGCCGGACACGCCCCTGTGCCAGGAGTGTGCGCTGCAAGCCACCAAGCCGGAGAATCCCAAGGTCTCGGCGTTCCGGCGGCCCCACGAAGTCCTGGCGGACCCGGAGACGTGCCTGCTCGCCCAGGGCCTCGTCTGCCTGGGGCCGGCGACCCGGTCTGGCTGCGGGGCGGTCTGCCCGGCCGCGACCATGCCGTGCACCGGGTGCCTGGGGCCGACGAGCCGGGTGGTGGACCACGGCGCGAAGGCGCTGTCCGTGATCGCCTCGCTCATCGACACCGACGACCCCGACGAGATCGCCGAGCGGGTGGCCGAGATCGCCGACCCCGTCGGGACCTTCTACCGCTACAGCCTTCCGGCCTCGCTCCTGCACCGGGCCGTCGAGCCGAACGGTGCCACGGCCGAGCGGGAGCCGGCCCCGGCGGGAGGGTGAGCCGATGTCCGAGATCCTGATCGACCCGATCACCCGCCTCGAGGGCCACGGGCGGATCCACATCTTCCTCGACGATGCGGGATCGGTGGACCATGCGTACCTCCAGATCCCCGAGCTCCGCGGGTTCGAGAAGTTCACGCAGGGCCGCCGGGCCGAGGAGATGCCCCAGATCACCTCCCGGATCTGCGGGGTGTGCCCGATGGCGCACCACATGGCGGGGACGAAGGCGCTCGACGACCTGTACCGGGTGGACCCGCCGCCGGCGGCCAAGAAGATCCGGGAGCTCGTCTACGACGCCTTCATGGTCGAGGACCACTCGCTGCACTTCTTCTTCCTGGGCGGTCCCGACTTCGTCGTGGGGCCGTCCGCCGACAAGGCGGAGCGGAACATCCTCGGCGTGATCGGCAAGGTTGGGCTCGAGGTGGGCAAGGAGGTCATCGCGGTCCGCAAGGAGCTGCGCGAGCTCATCGGCCGGGCCTCCGGCAAGGTCATCCACCCCGTGTTCGGGCTCCCGGGCGGCGTGTCAAAGGCGTTCACGCCGGAGCTGAAGGAGGACTTCGCCGCGGCCGCGAAACACGCGGTGGGATTCGGTCAGTTCGCGCTCGACGTGTTCCGGAACGTGGTCCTCGGCAATCCCGAATACGTCGAGATGGTCACCTCCGAGGCCTATACGCACCGCACCTATTACCTGGGGCTCGTCGACGAGCGGAACCGCGTCGCGTTCTACGACGGGACGCTCCGAGTGGTCGATCCGGACGGGAACGAGCTCGTCACGTTCGACCCGAGGAGCTACCTCGACCACGTAGCCGAACACGTCGAGCCGTGGAGCTACATGAAGTTCTGCTACCTGAAGGACGTCGGCTGGAACGGGTTCGCCGACGGTCCGGGCAGCGGTGTCTACGCGGTGGCCCCGCTGGCCCGGCTGAACGTGTCGGAGGGGATGCCGACGCCCCTCGCGCAGGAGGCCTACGAGGAGCTGTTCGCGACGCTCGGCGGCCGGCCGGTGCATCACACGCTCGCCAACCACTGGGCGCGGATCATCGAGCTCGTCTCGGCGGCCGAGCGGATGGGCGAGCTGGCCGACGACCCGGAGATCCTCGACCCCAACG